>CANRBD010000113.1 GCA_947628765.1 uncultured Bacilli bacterium | reverse complement strand
TGTTCAAACTCAATCTTTAGATAGTAATGTTTCGACATTAGATGTATAAACAAGATTACCCATCTTGTTTTTTTATTGACACATAATAAAATGATTAGTATAATAAAAATAACTTATGTGAAAGGAGGTATGATGGATGACAGATGTACAAGCCACTGAAATGATAAATCAAGTAGCTAAAGCCTTTGAAAGTTTTAGCCCAGAAGTACAACAAAATTTAGCTATGACAATGGGAACTATTTTAGGAGCGCTTCTAGTTTATGCTCTTGCTTGGACCATTATTGGTTGTGTAGCACTTTGGAAATTATTTAAAAAAGCTGGCCAACCTGGATGGAAAATTTTTATTCCAATTTATAATCTAGTTACTTTATATAAAATTTCTGGGATTTCGCCTTGGTGGGTTTTAGTTCTTATGATTGCTTCTGGTGTATCTACAATACCAAACGCAATAGCCGTTACATTTGCTCTACTTGTAGCAATAGCTATTAATGTTTATCAATGTTATAAGCTTTCTAAATCATTTGGTAAAGGAATTGGATATACGTTAGGATTGCTTGTCTTTAACAGTATTTTCTATCTAATTTTAGGTTTAGGAGATGCAAAATATACTAGAGAAAGTGATAAAAAATAAAAAGCTTTATGAGTAAAGCTTTTTTATGATTATAAAACTTATAAATAAATTTAATAATTATCGCCTTTATAAGATAGAAAATGTTCTATACAATCATCTCTATCAATTTGTTTTAAATTTAAAAGGTCCTTATTTTTTCCTTTAATAAAGTCATAAATCATTTCATCACGAAATCCAATTTCTGTCGCATCATTTTTGGTGCAAGCATAAAAAACATTATCTATATTAGCCCATATAATAGCTGATAAACACATAGGACATGGTTCGCAAGTAGTATATAAAGTACAACCTTTTAAATCTAAAGTATTTAATTTTTTACAAGCGTTTCGAATAGCTATAATTTCAGCATGACAAGTTGGATCTTTTTCTTTTAAAACTTCATTGTGTCCCTTTGAAACAATCTGATTATCTTTCACAATTACGGCTCCAAAAGGGCCACCATGATTATTTTGTATACCTTCTATTTCTTCTTCCAAAGCTAAATTCATATATTTATTCATGTTGTTTCCTCCGATTATATAATAACATATTGTATAAATAAATGTAAATATTAAAAAATAAATCAAAAGTAGATAAAACAAAGATGTAGATTATTAATGAGCTACTAGTATTATTAAGGACTTGCTTTTTTATAAAAATAATGGAATAATAATAAAAGGGGAGGAAAAGAAAAATGGAAAATAACAATATCCAATAAAATATGCAGTTATGCCAGTGATAGTACCAAAAGGATGGAATCCTTATGTTGAATTTGAGCGAATATATGGTGCTGTGGCGAATATTGTAGTAAAATGCTATGTGATAAATGAAACAAAAACATATTTTGACGATGGTACTAGTGAAATGAATTATGATATTGTATTTTTATATGATAGACCTAGTATTAACGATTTTCGTGATAAATTTGAACCAATGATACCTAAATATGATTTTTATTATCATTGCTATAATTCTCATAAGGTTAAACAATTATTTGATAATTTTGAAGAAGCTAAAGAAGTAGCTGAAAAAGAAAACGAAAAAATATTAGAAGAAACACTTGATTCAGTCAGTTATGAAGAATTTGTTACACATTATGATGATATATGTGAAGAACATCAAAAAACTTTAGATAGATATCAAAAAATTGAAGATCAGATAGAACAAGAAACTAACAATATTAAAATTACTAAATGCGAAACCAATCAAACTTTAGATACAAAGCAAAAACAGCTCAAAAAAACAAGATAGATATTATCTTGTTTCAGATTGTTGACAAGGTGGTATGTTCAAAAAGAATATATCACTTTTTGTTTGAAAAATTTAAATATTTTCAGAAAAAAAGTAAAAAATGGTGACTTTTGGGCAGTATTATAGGTATATTTCCACCTCCATATTGCCAAAAAATATATAGTCTTTATCTTGTTCCGATTGATTTTTGTTTTCCTTTATTTATTTTTTCTGTTTGATTTTCTTCAGTTCTAACCTCTTCTAATAAAAATCGAGATGGAATTATCATTTTTCCTGTATCATCGCGTTTAATTGTAATATTTGATTTTACTCCTTTTCTTATGCATAAATTAGGCCTTCTGTGCTCTTTAACACTTTTATTTTGTTCGTCTTTATTCATTTCTTTTTCTTCATTTAGAAATGCATTGTCAAAAATTTCTTCAAGTTTCATTTTAACTAATCATTCCTTTCAATTTGTTTAAGGCACACATAGCCATCAAAATAATTGCTTTTCAGACTAAACCTCTCTATATCTGTATTTTATCACAAAAAGAAAAAAATATATAGTCTTTATCTTGTTCCGATTGATTTATTTTTGTAAGTTTGTCATTTATGTTTGATAAAAATGCATTAAAAAATTATCAAAAATAATATAATTCAAAGTTTAAAAATAAGGCAGACAAGATAATCACCGGTGTCTTGTTTTCTTTATAT
>CANRBD010000112.1 GCA_947628765.1 uncultured Bacilli bacterium | reverse complement strand
GTGGACCCTGATGGATTCGAACCATCGACCGCCCGGTTATGAGCCGGATGCTCTAACCAACTGAGCTAAGGGTCCATTTCCTTTGACTTTTATATAATATCATATTACCATATTTTATGCAATATCTAAATGAAAAATTATTAAAAATTCTTATTAAAAAAACCTTTATTTTACAATATAATAAAGTATATTTCTATAGAATAAAATGTATTAATATGTTATAATTAAAAGTAGGTGATTGGGATGAAATTATATAATACATTAACAAGAAAGATTGAACAGTTTAAACCGCATAATGAAAAGGAGGTTACTTTATATACTTGTGGACCTACTGTCTATCATTTTGCGCATATTGGCAACATGCGTAATTATATTGCCGAGGATGTTTTAGAAAAAGCTTTAAATTATGTCGGTTATCATGTTAAAAGATGTATGAATATTACTGATGTTGGACATCTTACTAGTGATTCTGATAGTGGCGATGATAAAATGCTTAAAGGCGCTAAAAGAGAACATAAAACCGTAATGGATATTGCTCATAAATATACGGAAGCTTTTAAGGAAGATTGTCAAAAACTAAATATTAAATGGCCCGAAATTGTTGTTCCGGCCACTACTTGTATTGATAAATATATTAAAGTTATTGAAAAGCTTTTAAAAGATGGTTATGCTTATGAATCTAATGGTAACATTTATTTTGATATAAGTAAACTAGATGATTACTATGCTTTAACTAATCACAAAGAAGATGAAATGGTCGTTGGCGTCAGAGAAGGCGTCGAAGAAGACGAAAATAAAAGAAATCAAGGCGATTTTGTTTTATGGTTTACGAAATCTAAATTCGATGATCAAGAATTAAAATGGGATAGTCCTTTTGGTTTAGGTTACCCAGGTTGGCATATTGAATGTTCGGTTATTTCTATTAATTATTTAGGCGAATATTTAGACATTCACTGCGGTGGTGTTGATAATATTTTTCCGCATCACACTAATGAAATCGCCCAGTCTGAAGCTTACTTAGGTCATAAGTGGTGTACCCACTGGTTTCATACTGAACATTTAAATGATAAAGCTGGTAAAATGAGTAAATCAAATGGTGAATTTTTAACCGTTGATAGCCTAATTCAAAAAGGTTATAATCCGTTAGTCTTTAGATATATGTGTTTAAGTTCCCATTATCGTAAACAGTTAATTTTTGATTTTGCCTCATTAGATAATATGAAAGAAGCTTATAATAAACTGATAAATAGGATTAAAAATATTCAAGATGAAGGCGAGCTTGAAGAAGAAAAAATCAAAGTTTACCAAAATAAATTTAAAGAAGCTTTAGAAAATGATTTAAATACATCTCTTGCTTTAACAGCTTTATTTGATACTTTAAAATCTGATTTATCTGGCAAAAGTAAATTATATTTAGTTAAAGATTTCGATCAAGTTTTAAGTTTAGATTTATTAAAAGAAGAAGAAATCGATAATGATTTTAAAACTTATATCGAAGCAAAGATTGAAGAGCGTACTTTAGCTAAACAAAATAAAGATTATGCCAAAGCCGATGCGATTAGAGAAGAACTAATGAATCAAAAAGTTATTCTTAAAGATACTAAAGAAGGTACAACTTTTGAAATACAAAAATAACGTAAATGGTATTATCTTAGTTAATAAACCAAAAGGCATAACTAGTAGAGATGTAGTTAATAAAGTAGAAAAATTACTGCAAACTAAAGCTGGGCATACGGGAACTTTAGATCCGATGGCCGAAGGCGTTTTAGCAGTCTGTTTAGGTAAAGCTACTAAACTATCAGATATTTTGACTAGTAAAGTAAAAGTTTATGAAGCGGAAGTTACTTTAGGAATAGATACGGATACTTTAGATATAGAAGGGAAAACTTTAAAAGAAGATTTTAAAGAAATCTCTCAAGAACAAATTGAAAATACTTTACAAAGTTTTATTAAAACTTATAAACAGGAAGTACCTAAATATTCAGCTGTTAAAGTAAATGGAAAAAAACTTTATGAATATGCAAGAGCGGGCATTGATATAACTCTTCCGCAAAAAGAGGTCACGATTTACGATTTAAAACTTTTAAATTATAGTAAAAAAACTTTTGCTTTTGAGGCTAAAGTTAGTAAAGGCACTTATATCAGAAGTCTAATTAGAGATATATGTGCATCTTTAAATACTATAGGAACCATGAGTAAATTAACGCGAACCTGTCAAGGAAAGTTCACTTTAAAAAACGCCTATACTTTAGAAGATATTGAAAAAGGTGGTTATCAAATATTAAGCATCAAAGATGTTTTAGAGGTAAATGTTAAAAAAGTTGATGATGATTTAAAACAAAAAATTATAAATGGTGTCAAATTAAAAAGTGAAGGGGAAATTTTATATTTAGATAAAAATGATAAAGAACTAGCTTTATATAAAGATGGCAAAGTTTGGAAAATGTTATATACAAAGTAGGAATTATCCTACTTTTTAATTAACCTTTAGGATACTTCCCACACGAAGTGTGGGAAGCAAAAACCACGCATTATATGCGTGGGAGTTAAAAACTT
>CANRBD010000111.1 GCA_947628765.1 uncultured Bacilli bacterium | reverse complement strand
CGATTCTGTCCGGAGCCACCATCTATTTTGTTTATTATTATTTATTTGTGTCAGCTTGCGCTAGTAGCTCAATTGGATAGAGCGTTTGGCTACGGACCAAAAGGTTCCGGGTTCGACTCCTGGCTGGCGCGCCATGTAACGGAGCATAGTTCAACTTGGTAGAGCACTTGGTTTGGGACCAAGCTGTTGGGGGTTCAAATCCCTCTGCTCCGACCATTTAATAACAAAACGCTTACTTAGTCAGCGTTTTTATTTTGCTTAAAAATGGATAATTCATAATTAAAGCTTTAATATCTAAAAACTATTTTATAATATCCTATAATGGATGGAATCTATTTTAATTATCTACGAATAGTAAAAAAATAAAATTTAAATAGTAAAGTTGTAAAAAAAAGCTCATAATATTTAATAGGTCTATATGATATCTTTAAAAATGTGCCGAAATGTGTTACACTATTAATAACATGAAAGGAGAAATAATATGAAGTGGGTTTTAATAATTTTAATTTTACTAATAATTGTGTTAATTATCATGTATAATTATTTAGTACGTTTAAATATTAGGTGTAAAAATGCTTGGTCACAAATCGATAATCAATTAAAAAGACGTGCTGATTTAATTCCTAATTTAGTAGAAGTTACTAAAGGTTATGCTTCTTATGAAAGTAAATTATTAGTAGATGTAGTCAATGCTCGTAATAAAGCCACCACAATGAGTGAAATGGCTAAAAATAGTGAAGAAGTTAGCGATAAATTAAATAAACTTTTTGCGCTTTCTGAAAATTATCCTAATTTAAAAGCCAATGAAATATTTAAAAATTTACAAATTGAATTAACTGGTACTGAAGATAAAATTGCTTTTGCTAGACAATTTTACAATGATACGGTGCAACACTATAATACAGCTATTATGGTTTTCCCTACAAATATATTAGCTAAAGTGATGAAATATCAAGAAAAAGAATATTTTAAAGTGGATGAATCAGAAAAAGAATTAGTAAAGGTGGAATTATAAAATGATAATAAAAGACGTGCGTAAAAACAAAATAAAAACAGTTTTTATTATAACTTGTTGCTTTATTTTTTTAACATTACTAGTTTATTTTGTTTCACTTTTCCTTTTTGATAGTGTTTATATAGCTGCGGCGGTTGGTCTTGGGGTAGCCTTTATTTCAGCTTTTACGTCGTATTACAATTCAGATAAAATGATTTTATCGGTTAATAAAGCTAGGCCAGCTACGCGTGAAGAATTTTTACAACTTAATGTTTCATTAGAGGCTTTATGTATAAGTGCTGGATTGCCACTGCCAAAAATATATGTTATGGAAACACCTGCCCTTAATGCTTTTGCTACAGGGCGTAATCCTAATCATGCAGTTGTCTGTGTGACTACGGGTTTACTAGAAAAATTAGATAAATATGAACTTGAAGGGGTTTTAGCTCATGAATTATCACATATTAAAAACTATGATATTTTAGTATCGACCATTGCCATTGTGATGATTGGCTTTGTTTCAATTATCGGTGATATGTTTACATATCACATGTGGTATGGAGATAGTAGTAGTGATAATGATAATAAAGCTTCAATTATTTTAATGGTAATAGGTCTTGTATTTATCATTTTATCACCAATATTTGCTACATTGCTGCAACTGGCGATATCACGTAATCGTGAATATTTGGCTGATGCCAATGCTGTAGAAATAACGCGAAATAAAAATGGACTTATTAGTGCTTTAAATAAATTAGAAAATGAAAATACCCCAATGCAGGTAAATTCAGCTACTGAATCTTTGTTTATTATTAATCCATTAAAGAAGAAAAAAGCCAAAGATTCTATTTGGAGTACTCATCCAAGTACAGCTAATCGTATTGAAAGATTACAAAATATTCAATAAGTAAAGATCAGAGTTTTCTGATCTTTTATATTTTTTTCCTAAAATATAGATAATTTTTTAAAAATATGGTATTATTGTATATAGGAAAGAGGTAATGATATGAATGAAACAAAAAGATTATTATCAGTATTTGGTGTTATTTTAATCATTGTTGGTATTATTTTACTAATGAGTTTTTGGCCAGAAAAAGATAAAACTTTTATTTGTGATGTAAAAGCTGATGGTGATTATAATAAATTAGGTAAAGTTGATTATAAACAATATCAATGTTTATATGAAAACGATGCTAAAAATGGCTTAATTATCGATGAAAAATTAAGCAGCAAAGAAAAGAAAGCTTTAAACGAAGCTGCTAAAGAAGTTAGCCATGCCTTATATTATCTTGATACTGAAAATATTTCAAAAAAGGACTTAAATAAAATCAAAAAGGAATTAGGTTATAAAGATCAAACTACTTTCGTTATTAGTAACAAAAAAATGACCGATGCTAAAAAAATAGATTTAGCAAATAAAGATGAATTATTAAAATATATTAAAGATTCTGAACTTGCTAAATTTGCTTGTGGTGTAACAGCTGATTCTGAATATAAAAATTTAGGAGCTACTTCATATGAACAATATCAATGTTTATATGAAAGTGATATGGCTTTTGCTTTAGTTTTGGAACAGACTACATGTGGTTATTGCCATCAATTTAACCCAATTCTTAACGATTATGTGGGTGAAGAAAACTTACCAG
>CANRBD010000110.1 GCA_947628765.1 uncultured Bacilli bacterium | reverse complement strand
GCCCCTTCATATAAAACATACCCTATCAAATTTTAAATTCCTGCTTTTTATCGAAAATTTCTTAAAAATTTTAAAACATTGATAAAAATGTGATATGATAAAGATGGTGGTAATATGGATTTAACAAAATTAAATGATAAACAACTTGAAGCAGTAAAAACAACTGAAGGCCCCGTTTTAATTTTAGCTGGGGCGGGTAGTGGTAAAACAAGAGTCCTAACCACTAAAGTAGCATATTTAGTTTTAGAAAAAGAGATTAATCCTTATAATATTTTGGCAATAACTTTTACTAATAAAGCTGCTAAAGAAATGAAAGAGCGCGTTTTAAAAATGTTAGGGAAGGATGCTTATAAGATTCAAATTTCGACCTTTCACTCGTTAGGGCTACTTATTTTGAAAGAACATTACCAAGACCTTGGTTTTGAAAAGAATTTAACTATTTTAGATAGCGATGATACACTTACTATAATTAAAAAAATTATTAAAGACATGAATTTAGATTCAAAAATATATAATCCTAGGGCTATTAGAAATAAAATTAGCAGCGCCAAAAATGAAATTGTAAGTCCTTTGGAATATGGCAAATTTGCTTCATCAGATTATGAGCAAATTATTACAGATATTTATGAAAAGTATGAACGCAAAATAAAAAAGAATAATTCAGTTGATTTTGATGACCTATTAATTTTACCAATTAAATTGTTTAAGGAAAATCCGCAAATTTTGAAAAAATATCAAGAGAGATTTAAATATTTATTAGTTGATGAGTATCAAGATACTAATGAAGCTCAGTATATTTTAATTAAACTTTTAAGTGCGAAATATAAAAATATTTCTGTAGTCGGTGATATTGACCAATCGATTTATGGTTTTAGAGGGGCGAACTATCGTAATATTTTAAATTTTGAAAAAGATTATCCAAATGCGAATACCATTTTACTTGAGGAAAATTATCGTTCAACAGGCAACATTTTAAATGTCGCCAATGATATTATTAAAAATAATAAGAAAAGAAAAGAAAAAAAACTTTGGACAAAAAATGAAGAAGGTTTAAAAATAAAATATCATCGTGCTTATGATGAACAAGATGAAGCTCACTATGTTATGGGAGAAATTAAAAAACTGATTAAAGATGGGGTAGCTAAGTCCGAGATTGCGGTTTTATATCGGACTAATGCGCAGTCACGAAATATGGAAGAGGCTTTACTTGGCGAGAATGTACCTTATAAGGTAGTTGGTAGTTTTTACTTTTACAATCGTAAAGAAATTAAAGACTTAATTAGTTATTTGAAATTACTGTATAATCCCAATGATGATGTTAGTTTAATGCGCGTAATTAATGTGCCAAAAAGACAGATTGGGCCGAAAACTATAGAAGCATTAGCTTTAAAAGCTAATGAAAAACAAACTAGTCTTTATAATGCTATCGATAGTGGAAAAGAGTTAGAGTTTAAAAAAATAATCGAAAAAATAAAAAATCAGAGCGAGGATTTATCACTTACTGATTTAGTCGATTTAATTTTAGACGAAACTGGAATAAAAAAGGAACTTGAAGGTGAAAAAACTTTAGAATCTGAGGTGCGCTTAGAGAATTTAGAGGAGTTTAAATCTATTACAAAAATTTTTGAAGAAAATAATGGTGTTATTTCTTTAGAAGATTTTTTGGAAGAAATCAGTCTAGTTTCCGATGTCGAAGAACATAAAAATAATAATGATGTAGTGACATTAATGACAATTCATTCAGCTAAGGGCTTAGAATTTGATCATGTATTTATAATTGGGTTAGAGGAAAATTTATTTCCACATGCCAACGCTATGGACTACCCTGATGATTTAGAAGAAGAAAGACGTCTTTGTTATGTGGCGGTGACCCGCGCTAAAAAAAGTTTAACTTTAGTTAATGCTAAAAGACGACTACTTTATGGTAATGTAAATGTGAATTTACCAAGCAGGTTTATTGAAGAAATCGATGATAAGTATTTAGATTCTGATGCTCCAGTAAAAGAACCAAAATTTAATAGAGAAGATATGATTGATGATACTGTTACTTATAAACCTGGGGATAAAGTTATTCATGATAAGTATGGAGAAGGAATAATTATTTCTACGGGCAACATTTTAACTATTGCATTTTCTCAGAAATATGGTATCATTAAAATAATGAAAGGTCATAAAAGTATAAGAAAGGTGTGATAAAATGTTTGATAATATTGTAAAAACTTTAGATGAATGGACAGAGCCACTTAGAGATTTTATTATAACTAATCATGGGAATCCTTTTCTTTGGATAGCGTTGTTTTTAGGGGGGCTAGCTGTATTTGCCTTTACATATAATGCCTTACATAAAGAATAGTAAAAAGCAGTTATAAATAGCTGTTTTTTCGTGGTATAATAGAAATAGGGTGATAGAAATGATTAGAGAGCGCATTGATGAATTAATTAAGTTAATAGATAAAGCTAATTATGAATACTATACACTTGATAAGCCTACAATTACCGATCAAGAGTATGATCGTTATATGCAGGAACTTTTAGAACTTGAAGAAAAGTATCCAGATTTAAAAAGAAATGATTCGCCTACAAATAGAGTTGGTGGACAAGTCATCGATGAATTTAAAAAAGTAACACATGAAATACCAATGCTCTCACTTGGCAATGT
>CANRBD010000109.1 GCA_947628765.1 uncultured Bacilli bacterium | reverse complement strand
TTCCCATTTACTGGTTATATTAGTTGTTCCTGTTATATTTAAGTTTGTTAAAAAGGCTCCATATGCCACTGTCATTACACATACTATGGTTATTAACCCCATTATTATATATTTCTTATTATTGTTCCTTTTCATGTTTGCCTCCTAAAATATTACCATTTTTAACTTATAGTTATTTTTTTCACTATTATATGTTAATTATAGCACATTTTGCTCGTATTTGGAAGCATATTTTTAACATTTTATAATTTTAATGGGAAAATTAAAGTGGTGAGAGATATGCTTGGAAATAGGATCAAAGATTTAAGAGAAGACAATGATTTAACCCAAAAAGATGTGGCCAACATATTAGGTGTAAGCCGCTCCATCTATTCTCTATGGGAAATTGGGGCCAAAACAATTCCTTTAAAACATTTAAATCATTTATGTAATTACTATGGTATAACTATGGATTATGTTTTAAAATTATCTAGTAAAAAGAAAAATAAAAACATCAAAAAAATTGATATTTTAGAGAAAAAAATAATTGGAGACAATATTAGACTTATAAGAAAAGAAAATAATCTCACTTTAAGAGCTTTAGCTAAAGAATTAAATACAACCTCATCAACTATTTCCGCTTATGAAACTGGCAAAACTTTAATTTTAACTGTTTTTGCTTATCAAATATGTAAAAAATATAAAATATCTTTAGATTGGTTATGTGGCAAATGTTCATAGAAAACCATTATAAAATCTCATTAAGGATAAACCTAATGAGATTTTTTTTAATTTTGACGATCAATAAACCAATTTCCACTAATATCACAACTACTACTAGATGGTGGTGGCGAAGGTTTATCAAGTCTAACTAATACGGGAACTTGAAAAGCACTTCCAAAGGCAATACAATTTCCCGGTTGTAAGACTCTTAATCTTTTAACAATTTCATTGGTAATATTTGGAACCATATCCTTAATATAGGCTATATCTCTAGGATGCAACATTTTAAAGATTAAGAAATTGCTACATTGAGAAATAGAAGTTTCTGATAAATCAGATGGTCTTTGAGATATTAAACCTAATAAGACGCCATACTTTCTTCCCTCTTTGGTAATACGGTCAAAAATATTATAACCAATTAAATTAATATCGTTATCATTTTGAACATATCTGTGAGCTTCTTCTAAAATAATATGAAATGGTAGTGAAGCTCTTTTGTCCAAGTTTTTCGCATATTCAAATAATAAACGTGAATATATTTTAGTTAAAGTTTTGGCAAATCTATCATCAACATAGTTAATATTGAAGTTAATAATTTGGGCTTTACGTCCATTACCAACTAATAATAAACTTTTAATATAGTCATCAACACTAATATATTCTGGATAGTCAAAGTAAGCAGCATAATCACTATTTAAAAGTGTGCGTAATCTAACTTTTAAGGTATTAGCTTCATCATATACTTGTTCACTATTTAAAGATCCTTCGGAAATCAAAGCAAAATCAAGAGCTAATTTAAGATCAGCTAAACCATATTGAAATGACCCATCGGGTAAAGTAAGTTCGATTGAATCATCTAAAAATGATTGCATAAAATTGGTAATTAACTCCATTTCTCTAATTTTACCAGTGGCATCAATAATTAAACATTGCTTTAATGTTCTTACATATCCAGGTTGGTAAATTTCTGATTCTAAATTTAAATCTTTTGTATTATATGAAGATAAAATGGAGAAAATTTGGTCTCTAATTTGTGAAGATGATTTACCACTAGATAAAATATCCAATATAGCACGCGCAATAATATCATTTTTTTGTTTAATGACTTCAGCTTCATCACGCGCAAAGACATTTACTAGTTTTAAGGCTTTTTCAATAATTGGTAATTGGGTAGTTTTTTCGGCATTTAAAAGTAAAGCTAAATCATCGACATCTAAAAGCCATAAAGGTATTTTTAAAATTTCCGTATCACTAAATTTTGTATTAGTAGTATATGCTTTAAACGAAATTTCTGGAGTTTTTTGACTAATATCTTTAAAAGCTTGATGATATTCACCATATGCATCAAAAATAAATATGCTGGCACGATAAGCGACGGCTTTTTGTTTTTCAAAAATACTTTGAATTAAATGAGCTACCCCCCACGATTTACCAGAACCAGTTGAGCCAAATATGGCAAAATGATTCGCAAAAAATTCATTAATATTAAAACCTATTTTAACGCCTTCATATAAAGGACTAGTTCCAATATAGACATCTTTTTTTTCTTCATAATTATCGATACTAATAATCATGGGAATACGTTCTTTAGAAATTAGTTTTACTGAGGCACTAAAAGATGGTTTTCTAACTACTCCAAAAACAAACTTATTATCAATAATTTCCCCTAAAAGATTAACATAGGCAATACCATCTTTAATATCTGTGATTTCACCGACATTAATTTTATTGCCATCTTCCATTACTACATGTAAATTAACGAGGTTTTGAAATTCATTTAAATTAATATTAAGTTTAACTAAAATTGTATCTTCTTCTAATCCAATGATCGTTCCTAACATATTCTCACCTATTATTAATGTTACCATAAACCGCAAATTTAGTAAAGAAAAAAGAAATCTGTTATTTTAAATTTGAAGTGCAACAAACAAGTATTGAAAAAGACATATGAATAATCTATAATATCTATTCGCAACA
>CANRBD010000108.1 GCA_947628765.1 uncultured Bacilli bacterium | reverse complement strand
CCCCAAGGAAAAGTCAAGATAACTTCTAGTTACCGGGGTGTTAATATTCTGCGGTGGTATGCTTAAGGTAGACAACTAGAGGGGGTATGTAGACAATTAATGTTTTTATCTATACAATTATGTTAAAATATATACAATGAAAGGATGTGTTTTTTATGCAAATTCACTATAATATTGAACTTAAAAAGAAATTATGCGAAGACATTTGTCTTCATGGTAAATCTACTAGTTTATCCGCTAAACAATATAATGTTCCTCTTAAAACTTTAGAAAAATGGATTACTGCTTACAATAAAAATTCTCATTGTTTTGATCCTAAAGTTGAAATGATCAATGATTTTAAGATTATTGATAAACCTTCTGAGCCTGATTATAATGACTTATCTAATGATGAGCTTAAATCTATTTTAATGAAGAAAGATATCGAGATTGCTAGATTAAAAAAAGGTTACATGGTGAAAGAAGGTGGTACGGGAGAAAAGGTCTTCATTACTTTCTCCAAAAAGAATACGAAGTAATTCTTGAGCTTTCTAATAAATATTCTGTTCTTTCTCTTTGTAAAGCTATGAATATTAACCGCTCTGGTTTCTATAAATGGCTTAACAGAAGATCTAATCCTTCTATGAGAGAAATTTCTAGAAATACTGCTTGTGATTTATTTGAAGAATATCATAATAAATTCCCTTCTCATGGTTATCGTTGGTTAAATGCTACTATTAAACTTAAATTAGGTGTTGTTTTTTCTGATAATTATGCTCATAAAATCTGTAAGTTCCTTGGTATTAAATCTATCTCTAAACATGTTAAAAGAAAAGGCAAAAAAGCTCATCGTGAACTTAAGTCTTTCCCTAATTATATTTTGGCTGAACTTAACCCTTTAAGACCTTTTCAACTTGTCGTTTCTGATATGACTGCTTTTTGGGCTAATAAGCATTATTATGAACTTACCCTTTTTATGGATTTATTTAATAACGAAATTATTTCTTATTCTTTATCTAATAGAAAAGGTGATCCTAATACTTATCATAATGCCCTTAATGATTTAATTATTAAAAAAGAAGAATATAAAGACCTCGAATTAATTCTACACACTGACCAAGGTTCTGTATACTCTTCAAAGAAATTCAATGAATCTCTTCCTCTATATAATATCATACATTCTATGTCAAAGCCAGGCACTCCTACTGAAAATGGTGCCATGGAAGCTATTAATGGCTGGATTAAAGAAGAATTATTTATTGATTTTAAACTTAATTCTTGTGAAGATATTCCTAAACAAATTGATGATTATATTTATTTCTTTAACAACGAAAGACCTCAATCTGCTTTAAAATATCTTACTCCTGCTCAATTTAAACATTTTTATTACAACAAAGATTCTTAATCCCCCCTATTTTTTCTATTTTTTGTCTACTTTCTCTTGACTAATGCATTATCTAATAGTTCCCATTTTAACGATTCATTACTACATCAAATAGGCATTATGTACAAGAAGGCCATTTTCTACACAACATGGTTGATTAAAATATTATTATTAAACTGAACATAAAACTTTTGATAATATTAAGTCACAAATTATTTACTATTATAAAAAACAAATTAATAATAATATTATAAAGTCTTTTTTATAAATTTGTAAGTTTTGTATTCTTGATTTTTATAATTAAAAACAATTGAAATTATTTATTTAAATAATTTATTGAATATTATTCTCTATAGCATGTATTATCTTCCTATAATGCATATCCTTCAGAACAAGTGTATTTGGTTACTTGTTCTGGCGATGTGGTTTTAGTTTTGGTGTATTTTGTCTGTTGACCATCTACAGATTTAGTGTAGCCAGCAAGGCATGAGTAGGTAGTAAGATGACTAGAATAAGTATTGCAAAACACCCTCTTTAAAAAATCAAGATGGTCAACTACATATTGATTAAAACTTTTTTATAATTTTAAAATAATATTATTGATTAGCTATTTCTCTCTCATTAGAATATAATACCAAACAAGCAACAATTTTCCTTTTTTTATTTAATTATATTTATATAACAAAAAAACTAATAGATAAATTTAAGCCTATTAGCTTTTTGATGTTTCAGGCATTTAACACGAACCATAATATTGATGAGGCTAAAAATTCAACAAGGTGATTTGACAACTATGATGTCGTTACTAGCTCTAATCACGAGACTTATGAGTAGATTTCCCGAAACAATCATGAAAAAATATAAAAACAGAAAACTCTAAGTATCTCCCTAAACTGATAGCACACGGGTCGAAACGAAAAATTTCATAATAGGCATCCAGCCTTTCCACAAAAGCCTTTAGATTCACTCGTTGTATTATATCCATCCGAAATCTCCCCTTCCACGTAAGAATAGTAGGAGGAATTATTAGTCCAAGATGCGGAAGAACTCGAAACAGTATTCCAACCACCAGTGTCGTAATGCCATCGGCAAGTATACGATGAAGCACACCCAGCACCAAAATAAAAAGTCGCAATGTAATTAGAAACCGTAATAGAAGGTGTTGGCAATAATTCAGTTCTTACTGGTTTTATTTCTGACTCTATCTCTTTACTTCCTTTGGTTACTCTTACTTGAATATTATGCGAAGTATTATGAGTTATTTGATCAAATGTATATACATTATTTGTTGGATCTTCATTACTTACCCAGCTATCACTATCTTTTCTAAATTCATAAGTAGCATTTTTAATTTC
>CANRBD010000107.1 GCA_947628765.1 uncultured Bacilli bacterium | reverse complement strand
GGAACGTTTTGAACTTCATCTAAAAACACATAGAATTGTTTTTTAGAATCTATCTGTTTATTTACATAATCATATAGTTCTTTATAACTTTCAAAATTATAATCAGCATCTTCAAGATTTATCTTTATTATTTGATTATCTTTTATTCCACTTTCTTTTAAATAATTTATAAACAACTCAAATAATGTAGATTTACCACATCGTCTTATTCCAGTAACAACTTTGATTAAATCTTTATCTTTAAACCTTTTTAATTGTTCAAGATATTCTGTTCTTTCTATCATAGTTTTCACCTCTGTTATAAGTATATATTAAATTTTATATAAAGTCAAGTTTTGGAAATATTTTTCCAAAACTACTAAAATTCGACAAGTTTTGGAAATGACTGTTTTTTGTTATCTTTATCAATATCTTTTTCTACTTTAGATAATTCTTCAGAATCTTGTTCATATCCTAATCTTCTTAAATAGTCTTCTCCACCATCAATAGCAACTGCTCCACATTTTTTGTCTTTAAAACAAAAAGGAGAGCTTGCCGCTCTCTCAGGGGGTTTTGGTTCGGAAAACTTACTTATGACTGTAAGATTCCTACATAGATATTATCTATGCTACTACAAGTATAAAATAATAAACTTAAATTGTCAATAAATTTTTACATTTTTATGTCAATCCAAATTAACCGATTGCATTACCAAATCACGAATATGACTATTCTTTTCATCTAAATAGTCTTCACTTTTTAAAAACCTTTCACTATCTTCTTTAGCTTTTAGTAATAAGTCATAATCATGCCTAATATCAGCTACCTTAAAACTCATATCACCGCTTTGCCTTTCGCCAAATAAATCGCCACTACCTCTTAGTAAAAAATCTTCTTCGCTAACTTTAAAACCATCATTAGTTTCTGTTAAAACTTTTAAGCGTTTAGTCTCCCTATCAGTAATTAAAATACAATATGAGTCTAAATCATTACGACCAACTCTTCCACGTAATTGATGTAAAGCCGATAAACCAAAACGGTAGCTATCAAAAATAACCATCATGGTCGCATTAGCAACATCAACTCCAACTTCAATCACTGTGGTACTAATTAAAATTTGAATGTCATTATTTTTAAATTTATCCATAATTTCATCTTTTTCTGTTGGCTTCATTTTGCCATGCAAAACTCCAATTTTAGCGACTTTTCCAAATGCTTTGTTCATTTTAGATTCTAGTTCATAAACATTTTCCATATCACTATTTTCACTTTCCTCTACTAGTGGAGCAATGACATAAATTTGGTGTTTTTGTTTAAGTTCATCAAGCATCATATATAAAACATCTTTAATTTCTTTATCTTTCTTTAAAATAGTTTTAACTGGTTTTCGACCTTTAGGCATTGTACGAATACTCGAAATATCCATATCACCATATAATGTTAAAGCATATGTTCTTGGAATCGGTGTTGCACTCATATATAAAATATCTGGTGTAAGCCCCTTATTCTTTAAATTACCTCTTTGATTAACTCCAAAACGATGTTGCTCATCAGTAATAACTAAACCCAAATTGCGATAAATAACATCATCGCTAATAAGGGCATGAGTTCCAATTACAATATCAATCTTTCCTTGTTTTAAATTATCTAAAATTTCTCGGCGTTCTTTAGCTTTTAATTTTCCTTTTAATAAAGCCACTTTTAAACTAGGAAGCAATTTTTTAATGTTTTGATAATGCTGCAACGCTAAAATTTCCGTTGGAGCCATTAAAGCCCCTTGATAACCAGCAAGATAATTGATATACAAAGCCACAAATGATACAATAGTTTTTCCACTACCAACATCACCTTGTAATAAACGATTCATACGTTTAGGACTAGTTAAGTCATGATATATATCCTTAATACTATCTAACTGATCTTGAGTCAACTTAAATGGTAAACCATCTATAAAATCAAGAACTTTTTGATAGTCAACTTCTCTTTTTAAACCATCAGCTAATAAAGAATTATTCTTTAAAAAATTCATCTTTAACATAAATAAAAATAATTCTTCATACTTTAATTTATTTAAAGCTTCATTAACACTTCGCATATTACTAGGATTATGAGCGAGAAAAACAGCTCTTTCTTTATCCATAAAATGATATTTATCATTTAAAGCATCTGGTACATAATCTTTGATATTAACCTTACCTAAAACCGAATTTACAATTTTATTAATTTTTTTACTATTTATTTTATAAGATGAATGGTAAATAGGCTCAATTACTGTTTTTTCTAAAAGTCCAAAGCGTAAATCGCTAGCCACTATTTCGTTATGTTTCATATCATATTTACCAGTAAGTGTAACTTCTTTACCAACAACTAGTTTTCCTTTTAAAAAAGCTCGGTTAAAAATGGTAATTTTAATAATGCGATAACCGGTATTAACCCTAAAAGTCATTTTATTTAGCTTTCGCGAAATATAAAAAACACTAGGAGTATTTTCACAAATACCATCGATGGTTACTTTATCACCATCCATTGCCTCATTCATATTGGTTTTTTTAATTACTTCATATCTAAAAGGAAAATAATGTATTAAAGCATCAATATTAGCGATTCCTAAATCATTTAAATTTTTGATAGTATTAATCCCAATACCTTTTATTTCATTTAATTCTTCCATTTTACCATCCCTAACTTTTTTTGAAAAAATTTATTTTTTTTGCTTGACATATTATAAATTTGTGATAATATATATATCACCAATTCAATTTATATTGAATTGGCGCTAGTGTAAACTAGCCAGCCCCTTTTTATT
>CANRBD010000106.1 GCA_947628765.1 uncultured Bacilli bacterium | reverse complement strand
CAGAACCTAACAACTATATCACATTCAACAATGAAGAATGGAGAATAGTTTCTGTAGAGACTGATGGAGCTATTAAGATAATGAAGAATCCAACTGATGCTACTTTATTACCATTTAGAGCCTTTGATTCAGTTGGAGCAAGAACAACAGGATATTGTAAACTAGGTAATGCTCCAACATATGGATGTAATGCATGGGCTAAAACAGATAGTTATATAAGTACAGATGGTAGATTTACGGGAGCAGTCGATAAAGATTCAGAATTAAAGACATATTTAAATGAGGATTATTATAATAATACAATCAAAACAAATAAAGACTATATACAAGAACATGATTTCTATTATGGTAGTATAACTGTTTGGGTCGATATTGATTTTGAGTTAGAATCTCAAAATGAAAAGAAATATTCAGCCAAAAGTAAAGTTGGTCTTATTCAAGCTAGCGATTACGTTAAATCAAATACCGATGCTACTCAATGTGGAACATATTATTTAGTAAGTACTAATAAGTCATCATGTAAAACAACATCATGGATGGCAAAAAGTCTTACAGGTGTCAATTATCGAGTGCTCGCTGCTCGTACAGGAGAAACAGAGGGGACATTAGCTGTAAACTTCGATGGTAGTATCGGCTCGACTCGTGCAGCCACTCTTCAGCGCGTTGCGCCTGCGCTATATCTTAAATCTTCAGTCGAGTTATCAGGTAGTGGAACAAAAGAAGATCCATATACAATGCCAATAAAAGCAACAGAATTAAAGAATAAAGTCGGAACGGATGGTTTGGCAACTGACCCTAATACAGAAGAAGCAGGAAGATATGTCTATCAAGGTGCAAATCCTAACAATTATATAACTTTTAATGGGGAAGAAGCAGGATGGCGGATAGTTTCTTTAGAAACAGATGGAATAATCAAAATTATGAAAAAAACATTCCTCGAAAATGGAGAGTTTGATGCACTAAATGCAAGAACGCAAGGTTATTGTAATCAAGGTGATGCTCCATTATATGGATGCAATGTTTGGGCAGCTACTGATGATTTTTTAAATCATTCTTATCATGGTTCAGTTGAATCAGATTCGAAATTAAAAACATATTTAAATAATGACTACTATAGTAAATTAGATGCTTCTGCACAAAAGCAAATTCAAGAACATGAATTTTATTATGGACCAGTATTGGAGTTTAATGAGGATTTAGTTTCTCAAGTTTCAAGTGAAAAGAAATATAGTGCAAAGAGCAATATAGGATTAATGCAAGCCAGTGATTTTATAAAAGCCAACAATAATATGGAAGAGTGTGGGACATATAAGCTGGCAAGTGAAAATTTCAAAATATGTAGTCCCACAAATTATATGACTAAAATGATAGAGGGAGCAATAGAGGGATTAGGACATTATTATTTTATTAATCCAGTGTGGAGTTCTCATCTTACTCTGTTTACACGTTCAACTTCCAATGTTATAACGGCATCCTATAATACGGGATTGACGAATGACTGGAGTTATCGAGTAAATAAAGATGTGGGAATAGTTCCAGCCATTTATCTAAAATCAAACATTACTTTATCAGGCAAAGGAACCCAAAATAGTCCATATGTAATAGAAGCTAATAGTGTAATAAAAAACTAAGAAAAAGTTAATTTCTTAGTTTTTTGTTTGGATTCATTTTCGAATGTAATAATTGGGATAATTGTTTTTCCCATATTTTCTAGTTCCGCTAAAGGATCACGATGTTCATATTTATCTAAAGGCATCGGTTCAATAGAAAAGGAATTACCATAAATTTTCTGTTGTTCATCTAAAAACTTAATGACATCATCTTTACTATTTATAATAACTTCGCTACCTACATTTTCAAGTTCTGGGAATTTTGCAAGTATATATGGTTTGGCAATTTCTTGAGCCTGTGAAAGTTGATGAGTCCATAAAGAACTTGTAGTTAAATAATTTAAAATTTCATATATATTACCCATATCTGTAAATAATCGCCCACTTGTAATGCTTAAAACAGTACCTAAATCGAAATTTTTGCTCATTTTTCTCTTCCTTTCAATTATTCACATTATATTAAAATAGAATTATAGTGTCAACGTTTTTAATTGGCAAATTTTTTATAGCTAGGACATATACTTAATTGGTGATGCAATAGTGTTTTTTAAAAATATTCACAGTCGCATGAAAATAGTATTAGTTATAATTATTTTTATATTTATTGTCATTATTGGTAAAGTTTTTTACATTGAAGTTATTGATTATGATAAATTAAATGAATATGCATCTAATTTATGGAGTCGTAATTTACCAGTAAAAGCTGATAGGGGAATTATTTATGATCGTAATGGTGGCATATTAGCCGATAACATAACCACAACATCATTAGTAGTTATTCCCAATCAAATTAAAGACAAAAAAGATGTATCTAAAAAACTAGCTGCTATTTTAGGAATTAGTTATGAAAAGATGTACAAACATGTAAGTAAAAAAACATCAATCGAAAGAGTTCATCCAGAAGGAAGAAGACTTTCATATGAAATTGCTGACCAAATTAGAAGTTTAAAATTAGATGGTGTGTATTTAGTTAAAGAGTCACAAAGATATTATCCATTTGATACTTATATGTCACATACTTTAGGCTATGTGGGTATTGATAATCAAGGATTAAGTGGTTTAGAGCTTATGTATGATAAATATTTAACTGGTAAAGATGGCGCCATTAAATATTTTAGTGATGCCAAAGGTAATAAATTAAATTTAAGTGAAGTTTATGAAAAACCACAAGATGGTATGAATTTAACCTTGACTATTAATTTGGATATCCAAGCTTCGATTGAAAGAGAACTAGATAATGCGGTGACTAAATATAACCC
>CANRBD010000105.1 GCA_947628765.1 uncultured Bacilli bacterium | reverse complement strand
GAATTATTACCAAAATATAAAAGATATTTTAATCAAGAATGAAATTTATAAACAAGTAAAAGATTATTCTAAAAATAAACATGATTTAGAAAGTTATTATGAAGTAGGTAAGCTTTTAATTAAAGCTTAGGGCGGAGAAAAACGCGCTAAATATGGAAATAAACTTATTAAGGAATATTCAGAAAAATTAACTAGAGAATTAGGCAAGGGGTATGATGTTTCTAATTTAAAAAGAATGCGGCAGTTTTATTTAATGATTAAAAAAGGTGTGGCATTGCCACACCAATTATCATGGAGTCATATAGTAGAATTGTTACCACTTAAAGATATCCACGCAATAAAATATTATATTTATATTTGTGAAAAACAAAATATTGGATATCGTGAACTGCATGAACGTATTAAAGCAAATGAGTATGAACGGATCGGCTATAAAGAAGAGTTAGAAGAACCTAAAGTAAATACTTTAATCAAAAATCCGATTATTATTAAAACTAAAAATATACCAAATAAATTAACAGAGTATGCTCTTCATCAATTAATCTTAGAAGATATGGATAATTTTTTAAAAGAATTAGGCATGGGCTTTGCTTATATTGGTCATGAAGTAAAAATAAAAATAGGTTCTAATTATCATTATATTGATTTTCTTTTATTTAATATTAAATATAATTGTTATGTGGTTTTAGAAATTAAAATTGGCAAAATGCAGCCTAATTATATTGGCCAAGTATTAAATTATATGAAATATACCGATAAAAATATAAAAGAATCATTTCATAAAGAGACTATTGGCGTTATTCTTTGTAAGAAAGACAATAAATTTGTTTTAGAATATTGTACTAATTATAAAATTTTTACCACTACTTTTAAACTAACAAATAAATCTTAAAATTTTCTTTCAAAAATAATATATTTATAGTATAATAAAAGCTGGTGATTTAAATGAGTTTAACCGCAGGAATTGTTGGTCTACCAAATGTTGGGAAGTCCACATTATTTAATGCTATTACAAAACAAAATATTTTAGCTGCTAATTATCCATTCGCTACAATAGAACCAAATGTTGGTATGGTTACAGTTCCCGATAAAAGAGTAGATTTTTTAACGGAACTTTATAAACCTAAAAAAACTATTCCCGCTACTTTTGAATTTACAGATATTGCTGGTTTAGTGGCTGGTGCTTCTAAAGGAGAGGGTTTAGGTAATAAATTTCTTTCCCATATTCGTGAAGTGGATGCTATTTGTGAAGTAGTCAGATGTTTTAATGATAGTAATATTACCCATGTTACTGGTTCGACTGACCCCTTAAGAGATATTGACATTATCAATATTGAACTCATTTTAGCTGATTTGGAAATTGTCGAAACGAGAATTGCTAAAATGGGTAAAAAAGCTAGACTATCAAATGATAAAGAAGCTTTAGCTGAAGCTAATTTATTAGAAAAAGTAAAAGAATGCCTATTAAATAATAAACCTGTAAGATCTTTAAATCTAAATGAAGATGAAATGAAAATTTTAAAGGCTTATAACTTACTTACTATTAAACCAATAATTTATGTGGCTAATGTTAGTGAAGATGATATCAGTAATGATAATAACTATGTAACACAAATAAGAGAATATGCTAGTAAAGAAAATTCTAAAGTAGTTGTTATTTGTGCGAAAATAGAAGCCGAGTTAGCTGAATTAGATGATGATGAAAGAAGTGAATTTTTAAAAGAATTAGGTGCCAAAGAAAGTGGACTAGATAAATTAATTAAAGAGTCATATTCTCTTTTAGGACTTTCGACATTTTTAACTGCTGGGCCTGATGAAGTTAGAGCTTGGACTTTCAAAAATGGTATGAAAGCTCCCGACTGCGCTGGCATTATTCATACTGATTTCAAAAAAGGCTTTATTAAAGCGGAAATCATGAGTTTTGAAGATTTACAAAAATATGGTACGGAACTTAAAGTTAAAGAAGCTGGAAGAATGCGACTTGAAGGCAAAGACTATGTTATGCAGGATGGAGATATTTGTTATTTTAGATTTAATGTTTAAAAACAATTTATAAGTATATATTAATAATGGTGATTAATATGTATTTATTAAATTGTTTTTTTGTTTATTCTATTTTAGGCTATATTTTAGAAATAATATTTGGTTTTTTAATTGGTGCACATCCTAAAAGCGGAGTGCTATATGGACCATGGACTCCGATATATGGAATAGCTTCAGTACTAATCATCATTATTTCTGATAAATTATTTAAAAAGCTTCATATGGCAAGATGGAAAGAAACTATAATTGTTTTTTTCATTATTACAATAATTTTAACTTTATTAGAATGTTTAGGAGGATATTTAATTGAAATCATTTTTGGTTTTTCGTTTTGGGATTATAGTGATTATAAATATAATATAGGGAAATATATGTGCTTAGAAATGGCCTTAATATGGGGCATATTAAGTATTATTTTTATTTATTTAATAAGACCATTTTTAGATAAATATATAAAAAAAACACCACTATGGGGTACTGCATTAATTTTAATAGTAATGTTTATTGATTTTATGATTAGATTATTAGTTGAATTTCACATCTTATGATTTAATTTTATTTTTTTCATTTACTTCCATATTTTGAAGTGCGTATTCGCAAGCCTGAATGACAAATGCAGAAAAAGTAACGTTTTTACCAACCATTGATTTTTCAATCATTTTAATTAATTCAAGCGGGAATCTAATAGTTTTAGTTTCTGTTTCTTTTCGATCTGGTCTTAATTGAAATGCCATATGCTAACCTCCTAACTATATAATAATACAAATTATATACAAAATAAGCATTATAATTGTAATACATTTGTCTTGCAAAAAACAAAATAATGTTTTATAATAATAGTATAAAAATAGAAAGGTTGTCAAAAATAAGTTTAAAGGAGATGTAAACATGAAAAGGAACAATAAT
>CANRBD010000104.1 GCA_947628765.1 uncultured Bacilli bacterium | reverse complement strand
CGCACAATCAAATGTATCCTTTTTTATTTTATGCAAGTTTCCTTGACAAATACATCATAACATAAAAAAGAAATTTTGGCAAGTTCTCTATATTAAAGTCCTAAATAGTTCGGACAAAGTTTTCTCTGGTGGGCGTAGTGAGACTTGAACTCACACAGTATTGCTACTAATGGTTTTTGAGACCACCTCGTCTACCGATTCCGACATACGCCCATAATTGCCATTGTAGACATAAAATAGACTATTATATCTACAATGCTTATTACAATGTGTTGCATTGTCTTCTACTATGGTAAAATTGCTAATGAAATTTGCTCTTGACAAATTACACATTGTATGTATAAGACGCACGTTGGATTTTGAGTCAAGCGTGTCTACCAATTTCACCACGCAGGCAACTACAAACTATTATACCATAAATGTAGTTAAATTTCTTCTTTATATTTTGATTCAAATAAATTTGTTTCTTCTTTAGTTTCAGGAACCTCTTCAATTTCAGGTAAATCCTTAGTTGATTTTAAACCAAAATAATCTAAAAATTGTGGAGTTACTCCATATAAAATTGGCCTTCCAGGTAAATCTGAACGCCCCACTTCTTTGATAAAATTTTTAAACACTAATTTTCTAATAATATGGGCACTACTAACGCCTCTAATTTCATCAACCATGATTCTCGTTACTGGTTCATTATAAGCCACAATAGCTAAAGTTTCTAAAGCTGATGGGCTTAAAGGTTCCTTAGCTTCTTCGCCAATTAATTTTTTATAATAAGATGCATGTTCTTTTTTAGTTACAATTTTTAATCTTTCACCATAGTATTCTAATTTTAAACCACGGTCATCACTATTATATTCTTCATCTAAAAGAGAAATTATTTTTTTCAAAGTTTCTTTATCAACTTCTAAAATGTTGATTAAATTTTCTACCGATAATCCTTCTTCACCAGATACAAATAACATTCCTTCCAAAACTGCTTTTAAATTCATAATTACACATCCTTGTATTTTAAAATTATACTACCCAAATTTTTATCTTGATTAAGCAAAATATTACCTTTTCTAGCTAAATCTAAAATTGATAAAAAAGTCACGACAACATACTCTTTAGTATAAGTGTCAAACAAATCTTTAAATTCTAATTTTTTACTTTTTTTAAGTTTACCTAATATTTCTTTACTACGTTTATTTACGGAATACTCTTTTTTAGTTACAACTGTATTAAGTGGTTTTTCTAAAATCTGCTTTTCTTTTAAAGTGGCAAAAGCTTTAATAATATCATCTAAAGTTAAATCATCGCTAACTTTTAAATTATCATCTTTATATTCATCTAAAATACTTGGCAATTTAGAATAAAGTTCGCTACGGTCCTCTTCTAATTTTCTAAGTTCTGAAGTTACTTCTTTATATTTTTGATATTCAACCAAACGGTTAATGAGTTCTTCTTTTGGATCCTCCTCGACTTCTTCTTCATCATGTGGGAGTAATTCCCTAGATTTAATTTCAATCAAATCAGCAGCCATGACTAAATATTCACTATCGACATCTAAATTAAGTTCATTCATCATGTTAATATAATTCAAATATTGTTCAGTTATTTCAGAAATATTGATGTCAAAAATGTCAACATTAGCCTCTTTAATTAAATGTAAAAGTAAATCTAATGGACCTTCGAATTCAATTTCTTTTAAAGTGTATTCCATATAACCACCTTGAATAATTATACCATAACTCTTTATCTTTTTCCAAATAGCTGGAAAAATATTTATAGTAAAACAATACACTTAAATAGGTGAATAATTAGTGATGCGTACTTTTCTTTTCTTAATTGGTTTTGGTTTTAGTATCATTGGCTTTATGTATATTATTAGTTATTTAAATTTATTTTCACTAGGGTATAATTTCTCTAAATATGCCCATTTTATTTGTAGTAAGCCCCAATGTCTAATTGGCCCAATTGGTTTAATTTTAATTTTTTTGACAATATTTATTCCGGGAGGCAAAAAAATGAACTACGTTTATGATATTATTCTTAACTTTCAAAAACATTTTTATGATTTTTATGATTGGAATACAGATGACGAAATTACACACATTCGTAAAATACCTTTATTTCATATAACCAATAAAGATTTTAAAAATCTGAAATCTTCTGTTTGCAAATTCGAACCTGAATTTTATGAAAAAATATACAATCATACCGAAAAATTTAAAAAAATAAATGTTACTTTTATAAATTATGTTTTTTTAGTTAGTAATGGCAAAGAAGCATTAGCTCTTAAACTCAATAAAGATGGGCTTTGTACTCATAAAAGTTCTTTATTATTAGATGAAGAAGAGGAAATCGCTGATATTGCCGAAGATTTAAAAATCTACAATTTAAATTACAAAATCATTAAAAAAGGTGAGCTTTCTTTTCAAACTAGAGCCGAAAAAGAAAATCTTGACAATGTTGCAAATAAATTGGGCTACTTATATAATCATAAAGAAGATGAAAAACTTAAATTTTTATATTTAGAATGCTTTGACAAAACTGAAACTGACATTAATAAAATTTTTAATATTTTAACCAACGAAATTAAAACTGATAGCAAAAATGTAGAAAAAATTATTGATTTTTTCAAGATAATTAACCAAAAATAAAAGGGCTTTTTTAGCCCATATAATTTAAAATAAATGGAAGCGCAACAATGAAAGCCACAATGATAGCCACTAAAATAATGACAAATCTTATTGTGCTTTTACCACTCTTAACTTCTGGAGCAGGTGCTTGCGCTG
Source organism: uncultured Bacilli bacterium (assembly GCA_947628765.1). Lineage (GTDB taxonomy): Bacteria > Bacillota_I > Bacilli_A > RF39 > UBA660 > Coprosoma. The sequence continues at coordinate 214 of CANRBD010000104.1, read as the reverse complement.
GTGTCTCTGCTGGAGCTGGTGCAGGTGCTTCTGCTGGAGCTGGCGCAGGTGTTTCTGCTGGAGCTGGTGCAGGTGCTTCTGCTGGAGCTGGTGCAGGTGCTTCTGCTGGAGCTGGTGCAGGTGCTTCTGCTGGAGCTGGTGCAGGTGTTTCTGCTGGAGCTGGTGCAGGCGTTGCTGCTGGAGCTGGTGCAGGTGCTTCTGCTGGAGCTGGTGC
>CANRBD010000103.1 GCA_947628765.1 uncultured Bacilli bacterium | reverse complement strand
TCCAAGAAAAAGTGAATTATATTTGATTATTCTTTTGTTGCACTTGACTTTTTAATTTATAAATAGAACTTTATTAAAAAGAATTTTTTTGTTAAAATAAATATAGGTGAAAGGTTATGGATTATCAAAAGCAAATCAGTAAATTTAAAGATTATTTGTTAATTGAAAAAAAATATAGTAAAAATACAATTATTTCTTATAATAATGATTTAACTAAATTTGAAAAGTATTTTCAAAATAAAAAAAAGCTAAAAGAACTTAATAATCAAGACATTAAAGACTATATTAAATTTATCAGTCAAGATGAAAACAGTAAAAGTGTCGCTCGAAACATCAGCTCTTTAAAAAGTTTTTATAAATTTTTATTAATTGAAAATTATATTAGTAAAAATCCCCTAGAAACTATCGCAAGACCTAAGATTAAAAAAGACTTGCCTAAAGTTTTAAGTGAAATTGAAGTCGAAAAATTACTTAATATTCAATTAGAAGATCATTATAGCTATCGCAATAAAGCTATGCTTGAACTTATGTATAGTAGTGGACTTAGAGTAAGTGAATTAATTAATCTTACAATAACTGACATTGACTTAGAAATGGACTGTGTGCGAATTTTTGGTAAAGGCTCAAAAGAAAGAATTATTCCCCTTGGAGATTATGCCAAAGAAGCTTTAAATGAATATATTACTTATCACCGCAGAAGTTTATTAAAACAAAAACCTAGTAATTATTTGTTTTTAAGTAGTCGTGGTGATAAAATGACTAGACAAGCTTTTTTTAAAATTATTAAAAAACTAGCCCGTATCCAAGGCATTAAAACTGAATTTTCACCACATACTTTAAGACATTCTTTTGCTACTCATTTACTTAAACATGGGGCTGATTTAAGAAGCATTCAAGAATTATTGGGTCATAGTGATGTTTCTTCAACGCAAATATATACGCATATTAGTAATGAAAAATTAAAAGAAAACTACCAAGAATTTCATCCTCATGGAAAGTAGGGCATATGATGGATAATAAAACTATAAAACAATTATTATATGAAAACCAAGATCTTAAATATCAAAAATTTCATGCTGGACTTTTAAATGATAAAACAATTAAATTAATTGGTGTCAGAACACCTGTTTTAAAAAAAATGGCCAAAGAAATTAGTAAAAATGATTATCAAAGCTTTATTAAAAATAATAAACATGAATTTTATGAAGAAAATATTTTACATGGTCTTATTTTAGGCTATATCAAAGTAGGGGAAGAAGAACTTTTAAAAATGGTTGATGATTTTATTCCTTATATTGATAATTGGGCTGTTAATGATATTGTATCGGCTAATTTAAAATCTTTTAAAAATATTGAAATTAATAAAATTAATAAATATATTGAATCAAGTAATCCATGGGAAATTAGATTTGGTCTTACTTTACTTTTAAATCATTATATTAATAAAGACAATTTAAAAACTATATATAAAATATGTGATAATATAAAAAGTGATTTTTATTACGTTAAAATGGCCATTGCTTGGCTTTTATCGATATGTTATATCAAATACCCTAAGGAAACTTTAAACTACTTAAAACAGGCTAATATAGATGTATTTACCTATAATAAAACAATTAGTAAGATTTGTGATTCTTATAGGGTCACCAAAGAAGATAAAAATTATTTAAAAACTTTAAGAAGAAATTAAATTTTCTTCTTTTTTGTTTCCTTTTTCATAAGATATATAAATAGGGAAGTGAGCCTATGAATAATGTAACTATAGCTTTTATCTTAACATTTATCGCCGGATTTTCTACTTTACTTGGGTCGTTATTTGTGTTTATAAAAAAAGATGGACAAAAACTAGTTAAATATGCTTTAGCTTTTGCCGCCGGAGTTATGATAAGTGTTTCTTTTACTGATTTAATTCCAGAAGGTTTTGCTTTATTAACTTTAGATCAAGGAAAAAATAGGGGATTTATATTTTTAATTTTATTTATTATTATTGGCTTATTAATATCTGTTATTATCGATAAACTGATTCCTGAAAGCCATAATGTTTACGATAAAAAATTATATAAAGTTGGCATTTTTTCAATGATTGCCATTATTGTCCATAATATACCAGAAGGTATTGCCACCTTTTTATCATCAGCTACTGATTTATCGCTAGGAATAGCCATTACAATAGCCATAGCCCTACATAATATTCCAGAGGGTATTAGTATATCTATTCCTGTCTATCAAGCAACAATGAATCGTAAAAAAGCAATATGGTATACTTTTATTTCAGGAATGTCTGAACCAATAGGGGCAATACTAGCTTTTCTAATATTAAAGCCTATTATCACTAATACGATTATGGGATCAATTTTAGCCATAATAGCAGGCATTATGACGCATATTTCAATGTTTCAATTACTTCCTACTTCCCTTAAATATAAAGAAAAGGGGAGGACTTTATTATTTTTTATAATTGGCTTTGTTTTTATGATATTTAGTCATTTATTATTAAATTAAATCTTTAATACATATATTTCTAATCAAAAAGAATACTAAAAATAATCCGACAATTTTAAAGTAAAGCGTCCGACTTTTTTAAAGTGTGAGTATCGACTTTTTTAAAGTCACAATCTCTAACGTATTTTGAAAGAAGGGATTCCCCCTATTTTTTTATTTTCTAAAAAAGTATAGGGGAGTATAAGTGATTAATTTTAAGCCATCGACATATTAAAAGATGGATAATTATCCACCTCAATTTAAATCAAAAATAAACATATATTGATAAGTTATTAATAAAAATTAATAATAAAATAAATGTCAATCACAAAAATTCTAATTTTTATAATTTTTTAATCCTTATTATATAGGCCAAAAAGAGAGGTATATGAAGCTAAAATAGGGGATCTAAATCTATCAATAAACACTACTATATATTTATATAAAAATATTTTTTAATTTTCACAAGTTAACATAATATATATTATAGGAAAAATAAAAAGTGGTATTAATTACCAACTTTTCTTGATTGTATTTCAACGA
>CANRBD010000102.1 GCA_947628765.1 uncultured Bacilli bacterium | reverse complement strand
AATACTAAATTTAGATTATGATAAGCTATTTAAAGTACAACATATAAAATCTTATAGTGTAGAAGAGGTTCCAACTTATAATGGTGAAGATTATGTTTATATAAACGATAATAAGCCTAGTTTTCAAGAAGAAGATTTTAAACAGGCAGAAGTCTATAGTGACCTAGATGTTTTAGGTAGATGCGGAATTGCATATGCCAAAGTAGGTAAGGAAACAATGCCTACTGAAGAAAGAGGTTCAATAGGTATGATTAAGCCTTCTGGCTGGCATACAGTAAAATATGATAATATTGATGGTAAATACTTATATAATAGATGTCATTTAATTGGCTATCAATTAACTGGTGAAAATGCGAATGAAAAAAATTTAATTACCTGTACAAGACATATGAATGCTGAAAGCATGCTTAAGTTTGAAAATGAAGTAGCTAATTATATCAAAGAGACTGGCAATCATGTTTTATATAGAGTTACACCAATGTTTAAAGATGACAATTTATTAGCTAGTGGTGTTCAAATTGAAGCTAAATCTATAGAAGATGGTGGGAAAGGAATTTCATTTAATGTTTATATTTATAATGTACAAAAAGGTATAAAAATTAATTATCAAAATGGTGAGAGCGAGCAGGAAAATTTAAATTAGGTTTAATAAAAACCGCGGTTATCAAATATCCGTGGTTTTTATTTATATAAACTTTATAAAAAACTAACGCACCAATAAAAAGAAATATAATAATCATAATAATAAAATAATAAAAATAAAAAGAAATGTTTTTAAAGAGAAAAGTGCGTTAGTCTGGGGTCATAAACCCCTTTAGATAAGCTGTACTTACCTAAAGGAGTCTATGACTCCACTATTGTATATGGGTTATTTTGTGTCCCTTTACCCGATAAGATAGTATCTGGTTTTAGATGTAAAACTGGCTTTATATATCCTTTTTCATCAGCCCCAGGAAAATTAGATAATTTTATTACAATAGGAAAAACGCAAGTAGAACTCCAAATACTACATTGACTAGGATTAGTACATCTCAATGGAGCCATTGACCAAAACCAGTCAGTAGTCACTCCTTCAAATAAAAAGTTTGTTTCTGCACATATAGAAGAATTTGCTTTAATCAAACCAAGATTCCCACATTGTTCTGTATTAGTATTAATTTTTATATAATCACTTAATTGAATTAAACCGATATTACTCACATCATAATATTCTCTTTCATTTTCAATCTGTTCTTGCAAATTTGTATTATCAGATGTTACTGCACCATAATAAAATTTATTCTCTTGGATAGCTTCTTTATTTTGAGTAATTGATTTATAATATTCTCCATTTAAATATGTTTTTATTTCACTATCAGATGTCACTTCACCAGAATAATTGCCATTTACATAATTCTCCGTTTTCGCCCATACATTGCACCCACGTGTAGGAGCATTACCTAAAGAACAATATCCATCCGTTCTTCCCCCTGGCGAGTCAAAAGCTGGCAATACCGATGCTTGTAATCTATTACTTCTTATAATTTTTAAAGTTCCATCTTTTTCAATAGCTATTATTCTCCATTTAGCCACATCTCCATTAAATGTTATATAATTATTTGGATGACCTCCTCTATAAATATATCTTCCCGGTTCATATGTGTCTTCATATAAACCATCTCCACTTGTTACGACTTTTTCTTTTAATTCAGAAATTTTTATTGGTAAGGTATATGGATCTTCTTTTGTTCCTGAACCTGATAATTTTACCGATGATTTTAGATAGATAACTGGATTAATAGAGCTTGAATCACGTGCATTAACATTATACATATCACCAGAAGATGCAATAACTAGAATTCCACATGTGTCTCCAGAATTAGGTGTCAATGTCCAATAATACCCACTTTTTATCATCCACGAGGTTGTACTACAAATGGATGTATTTTGTTTTACTAATTGGAATGTTCCACATTTTGCTGTATTGGTATTTGATTTTATATAATCACTGGCTTGGATTAAACCTACATTACTTGTAGCGCGATATTTTTTTTCTTGCTGTACCATTTCATTTAAATTGGTACTATTATATGTCGGTACACCATAATAGAAAGGATGTTTTTGAATGTAACTCTGTGATTGCTCATTTATTGTTAAATAATAATTACTATTTACATATTCCATTATTGAACTATCCTTGTCTACAGAACCAGCAAAACGTCCATTGGTGCTCATATAACTATCTGTTTGTGCCCACGCATTACAACCCGCAGCAATCGCTTTTGAATCACTGCAATATCCTGTAGTTCTTGTTCCAGCTGGATCAAAGGATCTGCTACCAATGTTTCCTTCTTTCATAATCTTAATAGCTCCATCATCTTCAATGGCTATTATTCTCCATTCTTCATTGTTGAATGTGATGTAGTTGTTAGGTTCTGCTCCTTGATAGACGTATCTATTTTTTTCTACTGGGTCTTTATGTAAGCCATCTCCGGTTATTACTATTGGGGCTTCTGTTCCTCCAAATGTTTGTTCTAATTGTACCGCATATGTCTCAACTACTTCATTATGTCCATCATTTATTGTGGCTTTTAGTGTTCCGGAATTACTAAATTCTACTTGTACTGTTGTACTATCGGATAATGTAGTTTCTGCTTCTGCATCTTTCTGATATTTACATGTTATTCCTTCTTCTAAACATATATCCGGATATGTTATGGTTATTATTCTTCCATTACTTTCTTTCTCTTCTTCGGTAAATGTTGGAGCATCTATATCTTTTGTTGTTACTGTCTCTATACTACTCTCTGCTTTCTTTCCGACTTCATTCGTTATTCTTACTTGTATGGTATGTTCACTATTTTTATCTAATCCATCAAATACCATAAAGTTTTGATTATTTAATTCTTCTGTTGATTGATATTCTTGTTCATCTATCTTGAATTCATATTTTGTTATTGGACTTTCACTTTCTTCGTTAGCTGTTACTGTTATACTCTTCGTTGTCTCTGTATGTGATAAGGTTACTGTTGGTTCTTCATTATCAAATTTATAAACATTTGAAGTATATTCTGTTGA
>CANRBD010000101.1 GCA_947628765.1 uncultured Bacilli bacterium | reverse complement strand
AGCAATCCGCAGTGTGTGGCTAAAGCAATTAGAAAATTCTTTAAACAGTTAGATACTAGAAGCAGTATCGCGCTTGCTCTTAGATGTAATAAAACTGTTGGGGCACAAAAATCGCTAGAAACATTAACTGGCAAAATTAAAAAAGGGATGACTTTTACTAAGAAACATCATTAATGTTTTTGACACCTATCCTTTTATTTGTTATAATTTAATCGAAAACGGGGTGATTAAAAATGAAAATCCAATCTGTCGATTTAACTATTTCTGCAGTTCGCCGCAGTCAATATCCAACCGATGAAAAACCTGAATATTTACTTATTGGTCGCTCAAATGTTGGTAAAAGTAGTTTTATCAATACCCTAGTTAATCGTAAAAACTATGCCCGAACTTCAGGACGTCCTGGTAAAACGCAAACTATCAATTTTTATAATATCAATGATCAGTTTTATTTAGTAGATGCTCCTGGTTATGGTTATGCGGGCGTTAGTAAAACTAAAAGAAAAAATTTTGGTTTAATGATTGAGGATTATATTGTCAATCGTCCAAATTTAAAACAGGTATTTTTATTAATTGATTTTCGTCATCGTCCAACTAATGATGATCTATTAATGTATAACTATTTAAAATATTATAAAATACCAGTAACAGTTGTGGCTACTAAAGCTGATAAAGTGGGCACGACTTTTCAAAAGAAACAACATCAAAATCTTATAAGCGAATTAGAATTAGCTGATGGAGATGAATTTATCATGTTTTCTAATTTAAACAAAATTGGTAAAGAAGAAATTTTGAAAAAAATTGAAAACACAATGCTTTAATTTGTCGCATTTAATTATAATAATCATACACTACTTTAGGTGATAATCGTGAAGTTAGTGGTTAATGAGAATAAAGTAATTTTATATTTAAATAAAATGTATATGCAAACTTTAGATTTTAAAAATAAAGAAGAAACAGAGAAGTATTTAAAATTCTTACTTAACAAACTCGCGAGTAGATATGATATAAATTTTAATGGTTATTACTTGGTGCACATATATATTGATATGAGCTATGGTGTAATTATTGAACTAACAAAAGAAGAATTAGAATACTTGGATTATTTTAATAATCAAATAGAAATGAATACTAAAATAACCCATGGTTCTTTTTTATATGAAGTACATAATTTAGATGATAAAGTTTTTACAAAGTTTTATGTTTATAAATTAAAAGATAAATTATATTTAAGAATAAAAAAAGAGCTTTCTGATTTTGAAATGGCCGAAGTTATTGAAAATGCGAATATTATTTATGGTAAAAAAGCTGATACCATAATTAGAAAAGCTCATTTAGTGAGGTGATATTATGCAAAAACCAGTAGTAGCTTTAGTGGGTAGACCCAATGTTGGCAAAAGCACCCTTTTTAATCGATTAGTGGGGACCAAAACGGCGATTATTGAAGATACCCCTGGCGTAACTAGAGATCGTATTTATGGTACAGTTAATTATAAAAATTATAGTTTTAATTTAATTGATACTGGTGGTATTGATATCACTGAAAATAAAATTAATGATGAAATTAAAGGACAAGCTGAGTTAGCGATTGATGAGGCTGATATTGCCGTTTTTGTCGTTGATGGTAAAGAAGGTTTAACCGCTAATGATTATGTAGTTAAAGATATCTTAATGAGCAGTGGTAAAGAAGTAATTGTGGCAATTAGTAAGGCCGATACTAAACTTTTTAAAGAACATGAATATGATTTTTATGAATTAGGTTTTAAAACTTATGTTCCTTTTAGTGGTGAGCAAAATTTTGGTATTTATGATTTATTAGATCATATTACTAAAGACTTTAAAGAAATTAAACATGAAGAAGATGATTCGATTAAATTTTCGATTATTGGAAGACCTAATGTGGGTAAGAGTAGTCTAGTTAATGCTTTATTAAATGAAGACCGAGTTATTGTTAGTGATGAAGCTGGAACAACTAGAGATGCTGTAGATATGCCGCTTACTTATCATGGTCAAAAATTTACCGTTATCGATACAGCTGGTATGCGAAAAAAAGGCAAGATTTATGAAAATGTTGAAAAGTATAGTTTGCTTCGTTCACTTAAAGCGATTGATAGGTCAGATGTTTGTGTAATTGTTTTAAATGCCGAAGAAGGTATTATTGAACATGATAAACATATTGCAGGCTATGCTTTAGAAGCTGGTAAAGCTGTAGTGATTGTTGTCAATAAATGGGATTTAATAGAAGACAAAGATAAACAAATGAAAAAATTTAAAGAACTAATTAAAAATGAATTCCAATTTATGACTTATGCTCCTATTGTCTTTTTATCCGCTTTAACAAAAAAAAGAATTCATACTTTAATGCCGGAAATAATTAAGGTATATGAAAACGCTACAAGAGAAGTTAAAACTAGTGTTCTTAATGATGTAATTATGGATGCTTATGCCCTTAATCTTCCGCCTACTTATAAAGGAAAACGGATGAAAATATATTTTAGTACGCAAGTTAGTACTAAACCACCAACTTTTAATATTCAAGTTAATAATAAAGGTTTATTACATTTTTCTTATAAAAGATATTTGGAAAATAAAATTAGAGATTCATTTGATTTTGAAGGAACACCAATTATCCTTCAATTTAAAAATAAAGGTGAGGAATAATTCTTCACCTTTATTTTGTTTTTTCAAAAAATTTATCCATAGAAACATTTAAAACGACTGAAATCCGATAAAGTTTTAATAATGAAATTCCTTCTCTGCCAAGTTGTGATTCAAATCTTCTTAAATAGTCAAAAGACATATCGATATCGACAGCTAATTGCTCTTGGGTAATTCCTGCTAGTTTTCGATATTTACGTACATTTTTTGCAATAGTTTCCAAAATATTCTCATCAAAAACAAATTCCCTTTTAAACGTAGTCATAAGCACCTTCCCTATATACATTTTATAAAAAAATCGAAAAAAGGTTCTGTGAAGTTGTACTTAACAAAAAATTATGCTATAATGTGTTTAAATATAGGAGGTAAAATAATGACACATAAAGGAAAAAGAGGATTAATAATAGTAAGTTTGTGTATGGTGGTAATG
>CANRBD010000100.1 GCA_947628765.1 uncultured Bacilli bacterium | reverse complement strand
GTTATTTCTTCACCTTTATCATTTTTTAAAGTTCTTATTTTTCCAAATGAAGTCCCTACCACGATTGGATCACCTAAACGTAAGGTACCATTTTGAACTAAAATAGTAACAATAGAACCAACTTGTTTACTAAGTCTTGATTCAACCACGGTTCCCATGGCATATCTATTTGGATTAGCTTTAAAATCACTCATATCTGCTACTAATAAAATATTTTCTAAAAGCTCATTAATACCTTCGCCTGTGGCTGCTGAAATGTTTGTGAAAATAGTGTCGCCACCCCATTGTTCTGGCATTAAACCATACTCACTAAGCTCAGTCATAACTTTTTCGGGATTAGCTCCTGGCTTATCTATTTTATTTATGGCTACTAAAATTGGCACCTTAGCGGCTTTTGCATGATCAATAGCTTCTTTTGTTTGTGGCATAACACCATCATCAGCGGCCACAATGATAATAACTATATCAGTCATGCTGGCACCTCTAGCGCGCATTTCAGTAAAGGCTGCATGTCCTGGAGTATCAATAAAAGTAATTAAACGATCATTACATTTTACTTGATAAGCGGAGATAGCTTGGGTAATACCCCCAGCTTCTGTTGATACGACATCAGTTCTTCTAATAGCATCTAGTAAAGTAGTTTTACCATGGTCAACATGACCCATAATCGTCACTACTGGTGGACGTGATTCTAAATCTTTTTCATCATCGATGACTTCATAATTTTCAAAATTGGTTAAATCAGCACTTTCTTCTCTTTTGAGTTCTTTATTATAATCAACAATTAAAATTTCAGCATTTTCAAAAGAAATTGGACTGTTGATATTAACCATTAATCCTAGATTAAATAATTTTTTAATTATTTCAGCACTAGGAACATTTAAGGCACTAGCTAAATCACCAATCGTCATATTTTCTTTATATAAAATTACATTATCACTTACTGTATTGCTCTTTAATTTTTCTTTGTTTTTATACATTTCTTTTTTCTTTTGAGCAAGAAAAGTTTTATCTTCAACTACATCTTTAGTTTCTTTTTTGGCTTTTTTTTCTTTTTTATTAGGTGTTTTTGGTTTGATAACTTTTTCTTCATACGCTTCTTCTATATCCTCATCAGTTTCGAGATTGTTGTCAAGTAAAACTATGGCATCTTCATCTAATAAGTCATCTTCATTATTAACATCGATATCAAGTTCATGACATCTTTCTAAGATGTATTCAACAGTTCTATTGACATCTTCAGCATATTCTAATACACTCATCATAATTATGCACCTCTTTTCTATAATATTTTATTTAATTCATCAAATACCTCATCTTTAACTTCTGTTTCTAAAATTTTATCTAATATTTTACTTTGTTTGGCTTTTTTAAAAACTTCTAAATCTTTTTTTAAATAAGCTCCATGACCATTAACTTTACCAGTTTGATCAACGATAACTCCGTTATCAGTTCGGACTATTCTAATAAGCTCTCCTTTAGGAAATTTCTCTTTAGTAACTACACACATGCGCATTGGAATTTTTCTTATTTTATTCACTAATACTAATGCCCATTTCTTCAGCTTCAGCGTACGTTTTAATATCTAAAGTATAATGCGTAAGTCGTGCAGCTAAACGTACATTTAATCCTTTTTTACCAATGGCAAGGGAGAGGTTATCATTATCGACAACAACTAAGGCATGCTTTTTCTTTTCATCTGTAACAAAGATATGAAGATTTTTAGCTGGACTTAGAGCATTTTCGATGAATCTAGCATCATCATTATCATATGGAACAATATCAATTTTTTCACCATTTAATTCATCAATAATACGATTAATGCGACTACCTCTTTCACCAATACAAGCGCCAACAGGATCGACATTAGGATTTTCTGAATAAACAGCAATTTTTGTTCTATTTCCAGCATCTCTAGCTACACTATAAATTAAAATAATACCTTCATTAATTTCTGGAATTTCAAGTTCAAATAAACGTTTAACAAAACCATAATGGCTTCTGGAAAGTAAGATAAGTGGTCCTTTGCTATTGTTTTCAACTTTACTTACATAAACTTTAATACTTGAACCCATTTTAATAGTTTCACCAGGAATGATTTCTGATTTAGGAAGAATACCTTGCGTTCTACCTAAATCAATATAGTAGTTACGAACATCTTCCATAGCTACTGTGCCAACTAACATTTCATCTTTTTTATCTTCAAATTCATTATTGATAATTTCTCTTTCAGCTTCTCTTATTTTTTGAATTACGACTTGTTTCGCTGTAGCCGCGGCTACACGGCCAAAGTCTTTAGGAGTCACTTCTTTTTCGATAGTTTCTCCTATTTTAATATTTGGAACAATTTTTTGAGCATCTTTTAAAGTAATATGAATTCTATCATCATAAACATATTCTTTTGGAACTTCTTCTTCATTACCTTCTTCATCAGTAATAATTTCCGTTTCCACTTTACCTTTCTCTTTTTCCCACTCTTTATCATAAACAACGGTTTTAAATGAAAAGATTTTGATATCGCCTGTTTCTTTATTGATATCTACTCTAACATTTGAAAGAGAATGATAATTTTTCTTATAAGCTGAAGTTAGCGCAAGCTCCATAGCTGAATAAATTATTTCTTTATCAATGCCTTTTTCTTCATATAAATTGTCAACAGCTTTTTTAAATGCTTCTCCATCCATTATTCTTCACTTCCTTTCTCTTTTGAACATACATCCAAAACATAACTTTCACTTATTAAATCAGCTTCATCTAAAAGAGGATTTACAAGATTACTTACTTCAGCACAATCATTAACATTAATATACCCTTTTTTATCGATAACTAATGTAAGCGTATTGATGTTGTTTTCTTTGCCATAAGTAACACTATCTAAAATATATCCCTTATCTTCGATTTCCTTTTCTAATAAGTTTCTGACCTTTTCTTCAATCATGATTCCTCCTACTACATACAAAGAGTGGGATGTCCCACTCTTCGTTTTCCTTTTTCAAGCACTTATATTATAGCATACCTTTTGTTTTTTTCAAATACTTTAATTAATTTTATGTGTTTTTTTCTTAAATATAACAAAGGTCACTTTAATTTTATAAGAACTAACGCACCAATAAAAAGAAATATAATAATAAAATAATAAAAAGAAATGTTTTTTAGAGAAAAGTGCGTTAGTCTGGGGTCATAAACCCCTTTAGATAAGCTGTACTTACCTAAAGGAGTCTATGACTCCTTTAA
>CANRBD010000099.1 GCA_947628765.1 uncultured Bacilli bacterium | reverse complement strand
TTAACCTTGACTATTAATTTGGATATCCAAGCTTCGATTGAAAGAGAACTAGATAATGCGGTGACTAAATATAACCCTGACATGGTTATTGGACTCGCTATGGATCCTAATAGTGGAGAAATATTAGGAATATCTTCTAGGCCAAATTTTTCTTCCAATAATTATCAAAAATATACCACCGAAGAAATTAATCGTAATTTGCCGATATGGGCCACTTATGAACCAGGAAGTACTTTTAAAATCATCACTTTAGCTGCCGCTTTAGAAGAAAATAAAGTAGATTTAGAAAAAGACACATTTGTTGATAGAGGTAGTATTAAAGTTGAAAATGCTACTTTGCACTGCTGGAAACACGGCGGCCATGGTCATGAAACTTTTTTAGAAGTAGTCGAAAATTCTTGTAATCCCGGGTTTGTTGTTTTAGGTCAAAAGCTTGGTAAAGAGAAATTGTTTAATTATATTAAAAACTTTGGTTTTGGTTCTAAAACTGGCGTTGATTTAAATGGTGAAAGTAAAGGTATTATTTTTAATTTAAAAAATGTTGGACCAGTAGAGTTAGCTACTACCGCTTTTGGTCAAGGAGTGTCAGTGACCCCAATTCAACAAGTAACAGCTGTCTCTGCGGCTATTAATGGCGGGATTTTATATCAGCCATATATAGTTAAAAGTATTAATGAACCAGAGACTAATACCGTGATCAAAGAAAATAAAAAAACCGTTATCAGAAAAGTTATCAGCGCTAAAACAAGTAGTCAAGTAAGATATGCTTTGGAAAGTGTTGTCTCTAATGGTACAGGAAGAACCGCTTATATTGACGGTTATCGAGTTGGTGGTAAAACTGGAACCGCTCAAAAAGTTAAAGATGGACATTATTTAGATAATAACTATATTCTTTCATTTATTGGTTTTTTGCCCGCCGATAATCCAAAAGTTGTCGTGTATTTCGCCATTGATAATCCTAAAGGTGTTCAACAATTTGGAGGTAAAATTGCGGGTCCACCGGCTAAAGCCATTTTAACCGATGCCATTAAAGCCTTAAATATTCCTAAACCAGAAGGAGGCATGGAGAAAGAATATCAGTATTATGATAAAAAATATAAAACAGTTGCCGATGTTACTGGCATGACAAAAAATGAAGTAATTAAAAAGTTAAAAGATTTTAAAGTTGATTTTGAAGGTAAAGGCAGTACCGTAGCTTATCAATCACCTAGTGCCGGCGCCCGTATTTATGAAGGTGAAACCGTGAGAGTATTTATGAATTAAAAGGGGGAATAACAATGATAATTCAAAGTATTATGGCCATAATTATCGGTTTTATTTGCTCAGTTATTATAGGCCTGGTTTTAATTCCTCTTTTACAAAAATTGAAAGCTGGTCAAAATATTAGTATTTATTTAATGAAACGGCATAAAAGTAAACAAGGAACCCCAACTATGGGTGGGTTAATCTTTGTTTTAGCAGTTTTAATAATTACTTTTTTCTTAATTTTTTTCCATAAAATTCATTTTAGTTACACTTTAATAATTATTTTATTTACCTTTATTTGTTATACTTTAATTGGTTTTATTGATGATTATTTAATTATTAAAAAACATGATAATAAAGGATTAAGTAGTACATCTAAATTGTTTTTCCAAACCGTTATTGCCATCATTTTTTTCTATTTATTTATGAAAGGAGGAAATGAACCTTTACTTTGGATTCATACCCTTCATTTTAAACTAAATATTGGCTTTTTCTATGGCTTATTTATTTTATTTGTCCTAGTGGCTACTAGTAATGCTGTAAATTTAACCGATGGTTTAGATGGTTTAGCTACTGGCCTTTCGATTATCTGTTTTATTACTTTTGGCATCATATCGGCTTGCTCTGGATGGCTTGACGGTTATGAAGATATTGCCGTTTTAGCCTTCGTTATCGCCGGAGCTTTATTAGGCTTTTTAGTCTTTAATTATCATCCCGCTAAAATATTTATGGGTGATACCGGTTCCTTAGCCTTAGGGGCAACTTTAGGCGCCTATGCTATTATGACTAGACATGAAGTATTATTAATATTAATTGGTATTGTTTTTGTTATTGAAACTATGAGCTGTATTATTCAAATAGTTTATTATAAATTCACACATAAAAGATTTTTCCCAATGACTCCAATCCATCACACATTTGAAAAATTGGGCATGAAAGAAACAAATATTGTTAAAATGTTTTGGGCTATTGGTTTAATTGCTGCTTTGATTTCTTTATTTTATGGGGTGATTTTATGAAAAAAATGAATATCACTCTAGTTATAATTGTTGCCGTTCTTACTTTATTTGGGCTTTTAATGGTTTATTCTTCTTCTTATGTTTGGGCAGAATATAAGTTTAATGACCCTTTTAAATATGTTAAAAGTCAAAGTATATTTTTAATTTTAGGTTTTATATTCATGTTTTTAGTTAGTAAAATTGATTTCCAAAATTATTATAAATATTCTAATAAAATATTTATTGTATGTTTTATTTTACTAATTCTAGTTTTATTTATCGGTACCGAAAGAAACGGTAGTAAAAGTTGGTTTGGTTTTGGTTCCTTCGGCATTCAACCTAGTGAATTTATGAAACTCGCCATGATTATTTTTACTAGTAAGTATTTATATAATAACCGTAAAGATATAAATAACATAAAAAAAGGCGTCATACCAATTTTAGGTCTTACTATTTTGGTTTTTTTACTAATCATGTTACAACCAGATTTTGGTACAGGCGTCATTTTAGTTATGAGTGTAGTTGGCTTGTTATTTGTTGGCGGCGTTAATTTAAAATTTTTTTTAAAAATAGGTCTTTTAGGTATAGGCGCTATTGTGGGTCTTATTTTAGCCGCTCCTTACCGGTTAAAACGAATTTTGTCTTTTTTAAATCCTTGGGAAGACCCCTTAGGTACTGGCTTTCAAATAATCCAGTCACTTTATGCGATAGGTCCTGGTGGTCTTTTGGGATATGGCTTAGGAGCTTCACGGCAAAAACATTTTTATCTGCCGGAACCCCAAACTGATTTTATTTTTTCGATTATTAGTGAAGAATTTGGTTTTTTAGGTATTTTAATTGTTGCTTCATTATTTGCTTTAATTATTTTTATTGGTATTAAAATAGCTTTAAAATGTGAAAATTTATTTGGTAAATATTTAGTTTTTGGGATTATTTTTCAGTTAGGATTTCAAACAATATTAAATTTAATGGTAGTTGTTGGTTTAATTCCGGTAACAGGTGTAACTTTACCACTTCTTTCTTATGG
>CANRBD010000098.1 GCA_947628765.1 uncultured Bacilli bacterium | reverse complement strand
TGACAAATTGAAAAAAAGTGATAATATAGCAGACATTTATTGCGAAAAAATTCGTAATATTAAATTAGATATTATGTATATATCTCAGGGGGGAAGGGATTATGAATGGAAAAGATAAGTCACAATATATATATATATAAGCTAAAGAGACAATTAAATAATTTAGGAAAGAAAGCAAGTAAAGTACTATTTGCTGTTTTAATCATGTTACAAAGTTTTATTGGTTATATACCGATGACTTTTGAAAAAGTAAAAGCTTTAGATGTAACAGATGAAGAAAGTTTAAAAACAAATTTAGAAGCAGCAGGAACTGGTGATACATTAATTTTACAAAAAGAGCTTACTATTGATACAACTATAACTGTTGGTGCAGGTGATTTTACTATTGACTTAAATGGTAATAATATTATTTCAAGTAAAGCGAATACTCTTTTTAATATTGCTAACCCAAACACTAATTTAACAATTAAAAATTCACAAGATACTGAAGCTAATATTAAATTTACAGGTAGTGGTCTTGGAAATGCCATAACAGTAACAGGTGCAGCTAAAAACTCTGTACTTAATATAGATAAAGTTAAATTCTCTGATTTTAAAAAAGCATGGGGTGGCGTCCTGTTAATAAATGGTTCTGCTGGTGCTGAACCAACAATAAAAATTACTAATAGTACATTTGAAAATAACCAAGCTTCAAGTATGGAAGGTGGCGCTTTAAGCTTTACTAATGCCAAAGTCGAATTAACAGGAAATATTTTTAAAAATAATATTGCCAAAACAACTGGTGGAGTAATAAATGCTAGTAATTCTGATCTTACTTTAACCGATAATACATTTTCAGAAAATACTGCCTATACAAAAGGTGGAGCAATAAATGCTACTAAAAATTCTATTTTAAAAATTTATGCTGGAAATAACTTTAATAGCAATAAAGCTAGTAGCGGTGGCGCTATATCAACTGACAATTCCAATGTAACAATCGAAAGTAGTAAATTTGATGGCAATAAAGCTATTAGTTCAAAAGTTGATTCTCAATATAAAGCCCAAGGTGATGGTGGAGCTATTTATCTTCAAGGTGAAGCTTCTGCGGCAAATAAACAGAATCCTGCCATATATAATTCAAAAATAAGTAATAATGAAATTATAAATAATAGTAGTAATTCTAATGGTGGAGCTATTTGGGTATCAGCTATGACTAATAATTTTACTCATAATAAAATAAGTAATAATACGATTAGTAGTGTTGATAGTGCATCTATGGGTACTAGTGGTGGCGGAATCTATAGTTATGACTGTAATGATACTTATATAGATAATGAAATCACTTATAATAAAGCGATAAATGGTGGCGGAATTTATTATAGTGTCGGTTTACCTTATGTTACTAGTAGCAAAATTGAAGATAAGAAGAAAGAATTAAATTTAGAAAATAATCACATAAATTATAATACAGCTATCAATGAAAATATCCAAGAATGTGAAAATGGTAAATTCTGTGGCATGGGTGGTGGCTTAAGTGTTTCTGTCGCTAGTAGTGCTTCAGATGCAAATATCACTGCTGATGTTAAAGTAAATTTAAAATCAGGTGAGTTTATTGGTAACCATGCAACTGATGGTGGAGCTATATATTTAGGTATTCATTGGAGTAAATCAAATTTAGCTTTAAAAAAGGTTTTAATAACTGGTAATAAAGCTGGTAGAGGTGGCGGAATATGGTTATGCCCAACTGCTAGAACTGAAATGCATTCTACATTAGGTGGAGCTATTTATGGCAATACTGCTAGTGGTGATCCTGAATTTGGATGGGGTGATGGTCAAAGCCGTCAAACTTTAAATTCAGCCGGTGATGATATTTTTTACGAAGGAACTAAAAAAACAGATCAAACTGATAAACAATTTGGTCCAAATGAAGATGGCACTAATGTTGATCCAAATAGTTCATTAACAGTAACTAGTCGTACTTGGTCTGGAAATGAAATTAATTGGTATAAGGATGAACACGGCAATCGTTATGTCGATGGTACTCATCATTTATTTACTGATGAAAATGATCCATATTTAGTAGGTGCTGATGGTAATGGTACTAAAAATTTAACTGCTCTTCATGGATTAATGGATGAAGATCCTTACTATAATTTAACAATTAAGGATAACATTGCTGATAGACGTGGTGGCGGCATCTTTACTAATAATACTGTTAATATCGGTGAAAATAAAGATATTGATGTAAAAGTTAATAAAGAGTTCTTCCATAATGGTGAAAAAATAGAAAAAGATTTACCTGAAATATATGTTAATTTATATCAAATTGATAAAAATGGTAATGAAACTTTATTAGAAGAAAATGTGGCTTTAAATTCTTATAATGATTATAGTCATACATTCTATAATCTTCCTACGGTATATAGTGATAATGAAGCCGATAAATATACTTATGATGTTCGTGAAGTTAATCCAACAACGATTGTAGAAACTAATAAAGAAGCTGACGATGAAGGTAATATTACCGTCAATATAAAAAACATTATTGTTGATCCAACTGAATATAGTTTAGAAGTTGAAAAAATTATCTCTGGTGACATGCCTAAAAAACAAGATACTTTTACTTTTGAAATTGAAAGTGAAAAACAAACTGGTATGGAATTACCAAAGAATTTAAAAACCACTATTAAGGGAGAAGGTAAAACAAAATTTGATAATATAAAATTTACGTTACCTGGCACATACACCTTTAAAGTAAAAGAAATTAAAGGTGATGACATTAGATATAATTATGATAATAGTATTTGGACGGTTACGATAAATGTTGTTAAAAATAAAACTAAAGATGAATTAGAAATTGATTCAGTAAGCTTTATTAAAAATAATAAATATTATAAAGGGGTTCAATTTAATAATATTTATACTGATATTGTTAATCCAAAAACTGGTGATGATATATTCTTTAATATATTTACTTTAATTATTTCTAGTTTAACAATGGGTGTATTCTTAATTACAACTAGAAGAAAATTAGCTTTAATTAAAAATAATTAATTATATAAATGGACCATTTTAATAAGTGGTCTTTTTTGTATTATAAAAATTTTTTAAATAAAAAACTTGACAAATTGAAAAAAAGTGATAATATAGCAGACATTTATTGCGAAAAAATTCGTAATATTAAATTAGATATTATGTGTATATCTCAGGGGGGAAGGGATTATGAATGCAAAAAATAGGTCACAATATATATATATATATATAAGTAAACTAAGGAAACAATTAAATAATTTAGGAAAGAAAGCAGGTAAAGTATTAGTTGCTGTTTTAATCATGCTTCAAAGTTTTATAGGTTATATACCTATGAATGTTCGAGCAGCAGGTG
>CANRBD010000097.1 GCA_947628765.1 uncultured Bacilli bacterium | reverse complement strand
TGTATTTATAAATCCATACTAAAAATGGTGATATAATGAAAAAAATACTATTTATATTTGTGGTTATTCTTTCTCTAACTGGATGCACATCAGAAATGAAAATGAAAGGTGAAATTACGGAAATTAAATATAATGATGTAACCATTTTAGAAGATGAATATGACAACATTAAAGATTTAATCAATACTAAATTTTCAAATGAAAAACATAAAATAGATGGTGATTTAACAATTAAAACAACAGAAGACATTTATTATTTTAAAGTATCAGATAAATATTTAGGTTATAATGGAAAATATGCGGAAAACAAGAAAATAGGGCCTTATTTAAAACAATTAAAAGAAAAATATCATAATACTGATTTTTATGATATTAATTACGAAGAAAATTACATTAATGCGGAAAATGATTTAAATATTAACTTAGATAAAACTTCTAATTATATAGTTATTAAATTAAATGGGATGATTAAAGATTTTAAAATTAATGAAATTGAATATGAAGATGATACCTATAAAGATATTGATTTATTATATGAAAAAGATGAAATTGATAATCAGGCTATCACCATTAGAAAAAGTGTAAACTATGGAAAACCAGATATTCGTATATCTTTTAGTAATCCATATAATTATAGAGTATCAATTATACCCATTTATGAAGATGAAGAAATTAAATTTGACACTAAATATGAAATGAAAGACTCCAAATAAGGAGCCTTTTTATATGAGAAAATTTGATATTCGAAATTGATTATGTTATAATAATCGGCAATTACAAGGAGGAATACAAATGGAACAAAATTATTCATTTATAAAAAGTGACACATGTAAAGATATTGGTGGATTACCATTAAGAGTTGGTGATAAAGTTATGCCTTGCTTTATTGGATTTGAAGGAACAATATCACAAATTTATTACTGTAAAGAACTAAATGAGTCATTTGTTGATATAGTTGATGATAATGGAAAAATATTATTAGACAAAGCTATTTCTACCGATTATACTACTGCTGAAAGATTTATGGAAGCTGAGTATGGTGATTATATATATTCTTTGAATGCATATGATAAAAATTATCGTCCATTAATTTCGTTATGCATTTTAAGTAATAGAACCGAAAAACTAGAACTTCCTGATAATACAGACTCTATCGAAATAAGAGCTGAACATTTATCATCGCATAATAAAGGTGGAAACACTTATATATCAGGATCAATTTTTATATTGGCCTTAAAAACTGCCGAACTTTGTTTATCTGATGAAGGCGCATATTTAAGAAATAAAGAAACTTATAAATTTATTAATTGGGTTTATGATAATAATTATCGACTTTTCGATACTAAAGAAGAATTAGAAAATTATGTTAATCAGTTAATCACATATTTTAATGAAGCAGATTTGACCGATATCAATAATTCTATAGAATTTCATAAAAATGAAAAAGCCCAAACTTTTGAGAAAACATTGATAAAAAGATTAAAAACACAATAAAACGCGAATTACTCGCGTTTTTTAACTATTTTTTTTAATATCAAATTTTTTACGTTCTGTCGAATTTAAAATCTTTTTACGTAAACGATAATTAAGTGGTGTAACCTCGACTAATTCATCATCATTAATATAGTCTAAACACACTTCTAAACTCATCTCACGTGGTCTTTTTAAAACGACAGTATGATCTTTACCAGCTGAACGGGTATTAGTTAAATTTTTACCTTTAACTACATTGACGGCTAAATCTTTATCTTGATTAGCTTCGCCGACAATCATGCCTTCATAAACTTCAGTTCCAGGTTCAATAAACATGATGCCGCGATCTTCAAGCCCACCTAAAGCATAAGCTGTAGCTTTACCATTTTCCATCGAAACTAAAACACCATTTTTTCGTTGACCTACAGCATTAGAAACCATAGGCGCATATTCTTTAAAAGTATGATTAATAATACCATACCCTTTAGTTAAAGTCATAAAATCGGTCATAAATCCAATTAGGCCACGTGAAGGGATCGTATAATTAAGTCTCACTTGTTTTTCACGATTTTCCATATTTTCCATATTTCCACCGTGAGTTCCAAGCATTTCAATTACATTACCTACATATTCTTCTGGGACATCGATTTGAACATCTTCAAATGGTTCACAAAGTTTACCATCGATTTCTTTAGTAATAATTTGAGGTTTAGATACTTGAAGTTCATAATTTTCTCTGCGCATATTTTCAATTAAAATTGATAAGTGTAATTCGCCACGTCCAGAAACAATCCATGATTCAGAATCTAATTGTCTTACTTTTAAAGAAACATCTCTTTCAGTTTCCTTCATAAGTCTTTCTTCAATTTTACGGGCTGTTATAAGTTTACCTTCTTTACCACTAAATGGGCTAGTATTAACGCCAAAAGTCATTTGTAAAGTTGGTTCATCAATACGTAAACGAGGTAAAGCTTCTTCTTTACCAATTTC
This sequence comes from uncultured Bacilli bacterium, assembly GCA_947628765.1. Classification (GTDB taxonomy): domain Bacteria; phylum Bacillota_I; class Bacilli_A; order RF39; family UBA660; genus Coprosoma. The sequence continues at coordinate 920 of CANRBD010000097.1, read as the reverse complement.
ACAAACAGTTTCCCCGACAGAAATATCAGGTAAACCCGCAATAGCGACAATATCGCCGGCATGTGCTTCATTAATTTCTAATTTTTGCAGTCCTAAATAACCAAATATTTTTTGAATTCTAAATTGTTTAATAGAACCATCTAATCTTACACATGAAACCATACTATTAACTTTTATAGTTCCTCTTTTAACTAAACCAATGCCCATTCTACCAACATAATCATTATAATCAAGTAATGCAGGTTGGAATTGTAAGCTACCTTTTTCACTGACATTAGGCTCAGGAATATGGTCGATAACCGCATCTAAAATTGGATCCATAGTTTCTTTTTGTGTACTTAAATCAGGATCCAAACTAGAAGTTCCGGCTAAAGCTGAAGCATAAATTACTGGAAAATCTAATTGTTCAAGGCTAGCGCCTAATTCGATAAATAAATCGATAACTTCATCGACAACTTCTTTAGGTCTAGCAGAATCTTTATCAACTTTATTTACGACCACAATAGGAGTAACACCCGCTTCTAAAGCTTTTTTAAGTACAAATCTAGTTTGGGGCATCGTGCCTTCATAGGCATCAACAACTAATAAAACGCCATCAACCATATTCATAATACGTTCAACTTCGCCACCAAAATCCGCATGTCCTGGAGTATCTAAAATATTAATACGGACTCCTTTATAATCAATAGCTGTGGTTTTAGCTAAAATAGTAATACCACGTTCTCTTTCGATATCGTTAGAATCCATTACACAATTTACAATTTCTTCATTATCTCTAAAAGTTCCAGACATTTGTAAAAGTTTATCCACTAAAGTAGTTTTGCCATGGTCAACATGGGCAATAATAGCGATATTTCTTTTATTCATAATATACAGCTCCCTTCTGGCACTAGGCATAATTATATCACGTAAAAACTAAG
>CANRBD010000096.1 GCA_947628765.1 uncultured Bacilli bacterium | reverse complement strand
AATAAATATACACAAAAAAAGAATATTTATCATATTCTTTCAATTTTCATTTCATGAACCTTAGGTGGAATATCACCATCAGGGTAACCAACACCTAAAGCCGCAATAGCTCTTACATCTTCTGGAAGTTTTAAAAGTTTCGACAAAGTTTTTTCTTCAATATGAAGAGTCATACCTTTTAAATAAACATTTCCTACTCCAATATCCGTAGCGGCTAAAGCCATATTTTCCATAACACAAGCGACATTTTCATACTCTTGATCATATTTAGCTTTTTTAGATGATACAAAAATTAAAGTTGGAGCATTAAAGAAAATCATTGTGTCAGCTCCATAATGTTCATCACATAGCCTATCAATTTCATTTAAAACATCCTTGTTTTGAACTACTGTAATTACTAAATCATCATATTTATTATAAGCAATAGGGGCCTGTTTGCCAGCTTCTAAAATAATTTTTAAATCTTTTTCAGTAATTTGTTTTTTTAAAAATTTTCTCGTAGAAACTCTTTTTTTAATAGCTTCTAAAGTTTCCATTTTATCACCCATTTCTATATTAATAATTATAACGCGCACAAAAACAAAAGACAATATTATTGTTTTTTAGAGTGTAAAGTACTATAATTATTATGGTGATAAAATGAGGGAATATTTAAAAAATTATATTGAAGAAACTGATAAATTTATTGAAAAGGGAAAAATAACTGAAAAAGATATCCAAAATCATTTAATAAAAATTAAATTTTTTCAGCATGAAAGACTTATTCATTTACTAGTAACGTTATTTTATGCAGTATTTATTTTACTTTCAATTTTTATAACAAAGCAAATTCCCTTATTTGCTTTAGTCATTTTAATTTTACTTATATTTTTAATTTTCTATGTGAGACATTATTTTTTCTTAGAAAATGGCGTTCAATATTTGTATCAAGAGTATGATAAAATGATAAAATTAAAAAACAAATAATTTCGAAAAACATAGATTTATCACGCATAATATGATAAAATAAAAATAACTACAAATAAAAGAAAATGGTGGTAGAAATGGGAAAAATAATTGCTTTAGTTAACCAAAAAGGTGGTGTTGGAAAAACTACTACAAGTATTAATTTATCTGCATCTTTAGGAATGCTTGGCAAACGAGTTTTGTTAGTAGATTTAGATCCACAAGGCAATAGTACAACTGGTCTTGGCATCGAAAAAGGGGATATAAAAAAGAGTATTTATGATTTACTTATTGGTAAAGCTAGAATTGGCGATGTTATTTTAAAAAGTCGCTTTCGTAATTTATATGTCGTTCCTGCAACTATTAGTTTAGCTGGAGCGGATATTGAGCTTATGGAATTAAGCCGTATTGATAAAAGTTTTACTAAAAATACTCAATTAAAAAAACATTTAGATATCGCTAAAGAGACTTTTGATTATATTTTAATTGATTGTCCTCCTTCACTTGGTATTTTAACTACTAATGCTTTAACAGCGGCTGATTCAGTTATTATTCCAGTGCAGTGTGAATTCTTTGCTTTAGAAGGAATTATGCAACTATTGAACTCAATCATGTTGGCGCAAAAAACTTTAAATCCAACTTTAGATATTGAAGGAGTATTACTAACTATGCTTGATAATAGAACTAATTTAGGCTTAGAAGTTGTTCAAGATATTAAAAGTTATTTTAAAGAAAGAGTTTATGATACCATTATTCCAAGATTAGTAAGACTTTCAGAAGCTCCAAGTCATGGAAAACCAATAATCGCTTATGATCCTAAAAGTAGAGGAGCAGAGGCTTACATTAATCTAGCAAAAGAGGTGATTAACCGTAATGGAAAATAAAAAAAGAGCTTTAGGCAAAGGCCTTGAACAATTATTTGATTTAGAAAATTTAAACGCTAGTGTTAGTGACTTTGAAAGACGTATTTATGAAGAAACCGAAGCCGAAGAAGTCGTGGAGTTAAATTTGGATGATTTAAGGCCTAACCCTTATCAACCTCGAGAAGTATTTGATGAAGAGGCCTTAAAAGAATTAGCTGGCTCGATTGAAAAATATGGAGTTTTTCAACCAATTATTGCTAAAAAAAGCATTAAAGGCTATGAAATCATAACTGGCGAAAGAAGAGTACGCGCTAGTCGTATTGCTGGCAAAACAACTATTCCAGCAATCGTTAGACAAATCAGCGATGAAGAAATGGCGGAAATTGCTTTACTTGAAAATTTACAACGTGAAGATTTAAATGCTTTAGAAGAAGCCAGAGCTTATAAAGGTTTACTTGAACATTTAAATATTACTCAAGATGAACTAGCTAAAAGAGTAAGTAAAAGCCGTAGCCATATAACTAATATTATTGGTTTACTTAGACTTCCAGATTCGGTACAAAAATTAATTGAAGAAAAGAAAATAACCATGGGACATGCTCGAGTTTTAAGTAAACTAGAAGATAATGATGAAATTATTAAACTAGCAAAAAAAATTGCTGATACTAATTTAACCGTTCGTGATCTTGAAGAAGTTAGTAGCGGTAAAAAAAGAAAACAAGTTCAAAAAAGAGAAAAAACAAATGAATATAAATATGTAGAAGAATTACTTTGTGAAAAATTAGATACCAAAGTAAAGATTAAAGATAAAAAAATGGAAATATCTTTTGAAAACAACGCTGATTTAAATCGTATCTTAGAAATTTTAAATATAAAGGAATGATATAGTGTTAGATAAGTTATTAACCAAAGAAATTGTATTACCGGTTTTAATTGTTGTAATTGCTTTTTTGTTTTATATGCTTATAAAACAAATTATTGTTAAGATATTTAAAGCCGGGTCTAAATTTAGTGCCCATAAAAAATCAGTAACAATTATGAACTTAATTTTGAATATTATTAAGTATATTATTTTAATTATTGCTGTTTTATCTATGTTAAGTGTTTGGGGCGTGGATACGGGAGCTTTAGTAGCTTCTTTAGGAATTGCTGGAGTTATCGCCGGTCTTGCTTTACAGGATATTTTAAAGGATTTTTTAGCCGGTTTTTCAATCATTGTGGATAATGAATACGATGTCGGTGACAATATAAAAATTGGGACCTTTAGAGGTACGGTTATCGAGCTTGGAATGAAAAACACTAAAGTAAGAGCTTATTCTGGTGAAGTAATGACGATTGCTAACCGTAATGTCACTGATATTATTAATTATAGTACTCACGATTCCAGATGTATTGTTGATGTTTCTGTGGCTTATGAAAGTGATATTGAACAAGTAGAAAAAGCTTTAAACGAAGTATGTGAACGTTTAAGTGAAAAGGTTCCTTATCTCAAATCTGATGTTCAGATGGTTGGTATTGATGAACTTGCTGATAGTGCCATGTTATTTAGAATTGAAGCTGAATGTGAACCGATGAAAGACATTCCATTTAAACGTGAAGTTAATCGTATGGTTAAAATTGT
>CANRBD010000095.1 GCA_947628765.1 uncultured Bacilli bacterium | reverse complement strand
CCTACACTTGCATCAGTATATAATGCTTTTGCATTTGGCATAAAGCAAAAAGATAAAATTAAAATTAAAGCGATTAATTTTTTATTTTTCATCTTAAACACCTTCTACTCATAACTATATTAATTATAACAAAATATGCCTTTATAGTACATAGGAAACAAATCATAAAGCCCTTAATTAGACACGTTTTTACATTTTTTTATAAAAATATAAATTGCTATAAAAAATAAAGGACATTACCACTAAAACTGATTTGACATTTCTTATATTTTTGTTATAATAAACGGCATTTAGAAAGAAGATTTTTTATATGCGTGAAATGCCTTAACAACTTTGCTAAACCTCCAAAAACACGCTAAATAATTTAAAAAAGGGGGTAAAAATATGGCTAAAAAGAAAACACTTTATGATAAATGGATGACAACCTTTCAAAAAATGACTTTTAAATTGGAAAACACTAAATTTAAAATTTTAAATCATTTTCCTAATTATCTTAAAAATAATGAAAAAAGATTATATAAAACCTATCAAAAACAATTAGCGAAAGCTTCAAATGACAATGAAAAAATTTTAATTACTTCAAATTACAAAGCTAGTTTAGCTAACATTAGAAAAGAAGCTTATCGCAAAGAAAATATCAACTATCATTTCGATAAAGATAATCCCCAAAATACTTTATATTGGTTAAATCGTAATAAAAAAATCCACAAAAATGGAATAATTAAAAACTTAACTTTATTACCTATTCTTTTAGGTATTGCCTTTATCAGCAATAATCCAGTTATCGATATTGCTTCTTATGTATGTTTAGCTGGCGAAAGTGTAAGTCTACTTAAAAATATTAACTGTGTTTTACTTCAAAAGTACAATCTTAAAAGAGTCCAAAGATATATCGATGGACCATTTCAAAAACGTAAAAAAAGATTAGCTAAAAAAGCTCAAAAATATTGTGAAGCCACTAAAATTGTTACTAATACCATTCAAACAAGTGAAAGTCTGCCTTTAGTAGAAGATATTGTCAAAAATATTCAAAGTAAAGATCAAGCTCAAAATATATTAGAACTAGTTAGAGAGGAAATAAATTATCGTAATCATTCTACTAACTATAATCAATCAACAAAACAAAAAAGACTCAAAATTTAATTTGCGTCTTTTTTATTATCTTTAACAATATCTGAATCAATAGCTGCCTCTTTCGTAATAACTTCTTTCATTTTAGCTATTTCTTCAGCATCTGGTTTTTTCTTTAATTTTTTTAAAACCTTTTCATTTTCGTTATTTTCCATAATAATCCCCTTTCGTTTTTATTATGGAATAATTAAATAATTATATACTTAACGTTTTTTGATTTTATATTTGATATCTTTTTTTAAAACATTGTTTCCATAGATATCTAAACCTTCTTCATATGTGAAAACGATATGTTCTTTATCGGCAGTCACATTAATAAACTCACCATCATTACTATCGATATAAATAATTTCACCTTCACCAATACCTAAAGTTTTTAAATATTCACTTTTTTCATAACGAAACCATATTTCTGTTATTTCAAAATAGTTATTTGGTTCAGCATGACTTAAACATAAATTAATCATAGTAACACCTTATCTAATTTTAATATGAACTTCACGTAATTGTTTTTCAGTTACTTCATTTGGTGAGCCCATCATATTATCAATACCGCTAACATTTGGTGGGAAAGCTTGAACTTCTCTTAAGTTTGGTTCATCTTTTAAAAGCATGATAATTCTATCAATACCAGGCGCCATCCCGGCATGTGGTGGAGCACCATATTTAAAGGCCGTATAAAGAGATTTAAATTTTTCTTTAACATCATCTTCAGAATAACCAACTAAATTAAAGCCTTTAACTAGTAAATCTAAATTATGATTACGAACAGCTCCAGAAGACATTTCAAAACCATTACAAACGAAATCATATTGATAAGCTAAAATATCTTTAAGGTCTTTTTTATAGGCATCCATGCCACCTTGTGGCATACTAAATGGATTATGGGCAAAATCATACTTGCCTTCTTCTTCATCGTATTCAAACATTGGCATATCATTCACGATACAAAATTCAAAACGATTGGGATCGATTAAATCTAATTTACGTCCAAGTTCCGTTCTAATTTGACCCGCAAAGTTAGCTGCAATATTCTCTTTTTTATTGGCAATAAAGAATAAAACACTACCCTTTTTTAAATTAGCTTTTTTAATTAAAGCTTCTTTTTCTTCATCTGTTAAAAACTTATCAATCGGTCCTTTAAAACTCATATCATCTAAAACACTAATGTAACCAATACCAGGCATGCCAATAGAAGAAGCAAAATCAACTAGTTCATTAAACCAAGAATTAGGTTTATCAGCAATATTATCTACGGTAATTCCTCTCACCACACTATTTTGGAAAGGTTTAAAAGTTGTATTTTTAAACTCTTCAGATAAATCGATAATTTCTAAAGGATTTCTTAAATCAGGTTTATCAGTTCCATATTTAAGCATCGCTTCTTTATAAGGAATTCTTCTAAAAGGTTTTGGCGAAACTTTTTTATCAGAAAAATGCGTAAACAAATCATAGAAAATATCTTCACCGATTTCACAGACATCTTCTTCAGTGGCAAAAGCCATTTCAAAGTCTAATTGATAAAATTCTAATGTTCTATCAGCCCGGCAATCTTCATCACGAAAACAAGGGGCGATTTGATAATATCTATCAAAACCACCAACCATTAAAAGCTCTTTAAAAATTTGTGGTGCTTGTGGAAGGGCATAAAACTTTCCATGAAAACGACGTGATGGAACGATAAAATCACGCGCACCTTCTGGTGAAGAAGCGGTTAAAATTGGAGTTTGAACTTCCGTAAAATCTAAACTATCCATTTTATTACGGATAAATTTTAAAACTTCGCTACGGAATTTTAAAGTATCATGGACTTTTTTATTACGCATATCTAAATAACGATATTTAAGTCTTACTTCTTCATTGACATTAGTCGATGTAATAATTTCAAATGGTAATTCGTGTTCAGATTTACCAAGGGTATCAACTTTATTCGTTAAAATTTCGACAGTTCCCGTTTTAATTTTCGGATTAAAGTTTTCTTCATCACGCATTCTAACAGTTCCCTCTAAAGAAACGGCTGATTCTCTAGTTAAACCCGCAAAAATAGAATCATCATTGCTGACAATTTGAACAGTTCCTGTTTCATCTCTTAAATCGACAAATAAAACACCACCATGGTCACGAATATTTTCGACCCATCCGGCTACTTTTAAAGTTTTGCCAATATGCTCCTCGGAAACATCACCGCAATGAATACTACGATATATATTAGCTTTCACATTCTCACCTCTTTTCGATTTCTTCCGCCATTGCTTGTCTAGCTAGACCAGGGTTAGCGGTACCACGAGTTTTTTTCATAATTTGACCAGTTAAATAATCAACCACATTCGTGCGGCCTTTTTTATATTGCTCAATAACATCAGGATTTTCATCTAAAACTTCATTAGC
>CANRBD010000094.1 GCA_947628765.1 uncultured Bacilli bacterium | reverse complement strand
CCGATATGGAAATAAGTATAGGTGATTATGTTTTAACTGGTGGCGAACTCGCCAGCATGGTTATAACTGATAGTATCGTTCGTTTAATCGATGGAGTTATTGAAGAAGAATCGCATTTAAATGATTCTTTTAACAATAATTTATTAGATTATCCAGTTTATACTAAACCAGTCGATTTTAAGGGCATGAAAGTTCCTGAGGTTTTATTATCTGGACATCACGCTAATATTGAAAAATTTCGAAAAGAAGAAAGTTTAAAAAGGACTAAAGAACGCCGACCAGATTTATTAGAAAAGAGATGATTTTATGCAACGTTACATTTGTGATAAAGAAACAAATGATAAAATATCATGCAACATATGTGAAATTCAAAATAACGGATTTAAAATCAAACCTAAAAATAATATTAAATATGAAGGTATTGTCGTTAGTGAATTAACTATCATTCATCCTTTATTAATTGAAAATGTTTTAAAAAGAAAAACCAAACGTAAATTAAACGCCTATCTAGGATTTTTAATTGAGTCTTTAGAAGATGATGACACTAGCGGTGATGAATTTGCGTTAATTTTAGAAGATACCATAAAATATCGCATGATAATTATTCAAAAATATGCTAAATTTTTAAATAAAGAGTATATCAAAGAATTATTACTTCGCGTAAATTTCATTGAAGAAGAACTAAAAATGCGTATTTACAATTACCAACGAGGGTTAAATTCTCATTTAGGTAAAGGAAGATAAACAAACAAAAAAGTTTGTTTTTCTATTGACATTTTTTAAAACCGATATATAATATTTTTGACATAAATGAATATTCATTTATGCCCTAAATATGCTTAAAATAGGAGGATATTTATGGTCAGAGATAATGATCCCAAATACAATAATTTAAGTTACGGTTTTTTAGATACGGAAAAATTAAAAATGGTTATCGATGAAGATGATAAATTAACATCGATACCGGTATGTAATTTTAATTTTGCTAAACTGCCAGTACATATAATGTATCCGCAGCACAAAAACAATACTTTTGGTTATATTAGATTTTTCTTAAGACCTTTTGAAACATTCGAAGAAATTAAAAGTCTTTATCAAACAGTTTATTCTATACATAAAGTAAAATATTTTTCTTTAGCCAAATCTTCTATTCTTTATGATAATTCTCCTAAAGGAATTATTAATAGTGCCAAAAATTACAAAATGTTAATAAATGCTTTTACAACTATTGATAAAGTTGAAGATTATGAAGAAAAATATCAAGAAGAACTTGAAACATTTTATCAATTTTATACCGTAGAACGTGCGAAAATATTAAAAAAATATGATACCAAAGTCAAAAAAATAAGTAAGTTAATATAAATTTACAATTAAATAAGAGAAAATCAACTCTATTTCTTGCAAAATCCATATAAATATGATACAATTTACAATGTCGTAATCCGCTGAGAATATATGCTTATGATTACAGAATAGACAAAGGAGCGTGACGTATGAATATTATTGACAAAATTACTCAAAGTCAAATTAGAACTGATTTACCTGAATTTAGAGTTGGCGACACAGTAAAAGTTAATGTTCGTATCATTGAAGGTAAAACAGAGAGAATTCAAGCTTTTGAAGGTATTGTAATGGCTATTCAAGGCGGTGGAGTTAGTAAAACATTTACCGTTAGAAAAATTTCTGGTGGTGTTGGTGTGGAAAGAATTTTCCCATATAATTCACCAAAAATTGAAAGCCTTGTAGTAGTAAGACGCGGTAAAGTAAGACGCGCTAAATTAAATTACTTACGTACCCTTAAAGGTCAACCAAAAATTAAAGAAAAAATGTAAGGCTGACGCCTTATTTTTCTTAGGAGGGGCATATGGAAGAAACTGAAAAATTAAAGGTTAAAAAACAAAACAATTCCAAAGAAAAGCCGAAAACAAGCATCATCAAAGAATTAATCCCTTATATCATCATTATTGTGGCTGTTCTTTTTATTAGAACATATATTGTAACCCCAATTCAAGTAGATGGATCGTCAATGTATCCTACTTTAGACGACAAAGAAATTTTAATATTAAAAAAATACGATAAATCATTGGAAAGATTTGATGTCGTAGTCTTTAATTACAAAGACTCCAGATTAATTAAAAGAGTCATTGGTCTTCCTGGGGAAACTGTTGAGTACAAGAATGATAAATTGTATATTAACGGTGTTGCTACTGCCGAAAACTTTAAAAAAAGCTCAGAGACTTTGGATTTTAAATTAGAAGATATTAATTATACAACCATTCCTAAAGATAAATATTTTGTGATGGGCGATAATCGTAATAACTCAGCTGATAGCCGAATGATTGGTTTAATCGATAAATCACAAATTAAAGGAACAACGAATTTATGTATTTTTCCATTTGACAAATTTGGGGCGATTAATAAAAAGTAGTTAGTTCACAAACTAGCTACTTTTTGTTATAATGTTTTTAAGCAATTAATTGAAAGGTAGATGAATAATGGATAAATATATAATTATAACAACCCTATGCGATAAAGAAGAAATAGCCAATAAAATAATAGACACCCTTTTAGAAAAAAGATTAGTGGCTGGAAGTCAAGCCGCTAAAGTTTATTCTAAATATTGGTGGGATAATCATTTAGAACAGTGCTGTGAATATAAATTAGAATTCAGAACCAAAGAAAGCAAATTTACTGAAATTGCTAACGAAATCAAGAAAATACATAATTATGATGTAGCGGAAATTTCAAGCTGTGAAATAAAAAAAGCCAATCAGGAAATTTTCGATTGGATAGATGAAAATATAAAATAGAAGAAAATCAAGTAATGAAAGAGTATTAGATTTTATTATGAAAGTAAAAAATCCTTATATATTTAAAGTGAATGGCAAATTAGTAAGAATTAGTTTTTCTAATACAGATAAAACTGCAGATGATTGTTTAACTAGAGTTTTGATGAATTTATATAGATAAAGGAGCACAATTATGGAAACCATATTTTTAGAAATTCCAACAATCAATAGAAAACAAGAAGCACTAGATTATTTAGCAGAAAATATTAAATATAACTCTGATTTAAATGGTACAGGTGATATGGATATGTGCCTTTATGGAGCTACTTATGAAGAGTGGTTGTTAGAACTAAAAAAAAGAGAAGATGTAGAATATTTAAGAAAAATAAATTATTGCCAATCAAAAACATTTTTTGTAGTAAGAGAAAGTGATAATAGAATAGTTGGTATGATAAATGTGAGATATAATATTTCAGATGACAAACTAAAAACTTGGGCATCCCATATTGGTTATGGAATTAGACCAACTGAAAGACGAAAAGGATATGCTAAAATAGCACTATATTTGGGTTTGTTAGAAGAGCAAAAATTAGGAGAAGAAAAAATACTATTAGTTTGTACTGTTGATAATATTGGTTCAAACAAAACAATCTTAGCTTTAGGGGGAGAATTAGAAAAAACAGAATTTGATGAATATGATAATACAATGACAAATTATTATTGGATAAATGTTAATGATGCGATTGAAAAAAATTATGAGCATTATAAAAATTATATAA
>CANRBD010000093.1 GCA_947628765.1 uncultured Bacilli bacterium | reverse complement strand
AATATTATTGGAAGTATGATAACATATTACGCTAAAAAAGGAGAAAATGTATGAAATTAGTTAAACTTAACGGAACATCATTAGGAACACCATTAAAAGATTTGACCACTAAACATCTTGATAATATTGTGGAGATTTTTAATCAAGCTAAAAATAATGAAAAAAGAAAGTTAAATCAAAAGTCTAAGGCCAGATTAAACATGGAGCAGGCTAACATCGAAAAATTAAAGGCTGGCATTAAGAGAATAGCTCAACTACGATATAGTCTAACAAATCATGAAGAAAGATTTACGTTTAAATTTGAAAATTTTAAATTATTAACTCATTTTTCAATTAAACGTAATCATGGAACTTTATTAAATAAAGTGATGGATGATTTAGAATTAATGCCACCAATACCGCCAGCTAAAGATAGTAAAGATATTAAATTTTATAAATATGATTATGATGAAGCGATATTTGATAAAGATGAACTTTTAGCCTTTATTTTCGGTGCAGTTGATGAGATATGGGATATTGTCAAAGGCGTTAATATTAAAACTGGCCAAACTCATTATTATCTACAAAACAATCATACTATTTATGATCCTTCGCTTGCTGTTATTACAAAGGATGATTTATATGCTTATGTATTTAAACCATTAGAAAAAATTAAAAATAGTGATATTTTAGATTATATAGGTAAAAATAATAATTTAGCTCAATTTTATGATATGAAAGCTAGTGATTTTTCAATTAATTTTATAAATCAGCTTATAAAGGAATTTAACGAAAATATTCAAAAGCAGTATGTTTTAGATGCGGAAACAATTAAAGAAATTAAAGAATATATTACTTTTGATCATTTTATACGATTTAGACAAGTGCTTTCAAAACAGAGAAAATATTATTTACAAAGTAATCAGATTGCAGTTAATCCTTTAATTGATGAAAGCATTTTAACGGAGATAGAGAAGTATGCCGATATAATTTATGATTTTATGCATCAAGAATACAATAGAGTTGAATGGGATTATCATTACAATACTATTGGTAATTGTTATGCTTTATCGATAATGTTTAATTTATTTAACAAAGATTTTAATTTAGTTCAAGGTGGCATGCCATATAAAGAATGGGATGAGCAGCGTTTTTATCAGCATTCATGGCTAGAAAGTAAAGATATTATTTATGATCCAGCTTTTAGAATGGTAGTGCCTAAAGATTTATATTATATTTTCGTTTTAAAACAAAATGAATATACTCAAGAACAAACAGAGAATATCTTAAAGCTTATCGGCTTTAATTTTACGCATTTTCGAGATTTTCTAAGAGGTTATCAGGTTGGTAATAATGAATCTGTTATATATCGTCAATCATATAAGCAGGCAGGTTCACCAAAAATGAGAGCGGAAGGTGAAAAATTAATTTCCCGTGTTAAAACTCGAAAACTCATTAAAAATATAAAATAATGCATTACAATGTCTATATTTACAATGTATGAAGATATAAAAGTAAAAACTGAACATAGAAAAGAGAACTAATAAGTTCTTTGCTATTTTAAGGCTATTTTATGTTATAATAAGCGATATTGAAAAGGATGATGAAATATGACTATTGAACTTGGCCGAAAAAATCTTTATAGTTATTGGGATGAAAACTTATTAGGTTTTTCTTGCTTTCCCATGGAAATTTTTAGCGTTGAACAAATGCAGGAGTTTTTAACTAAATTTGATGAACAAGAATTTATGAATTATGGACAAATACGTAAAGATGCTTTTGAAATATTTAAAATGAAAAATTATAAGTACTTTGATTTAAAAGCTGTTTATGATGGTGGCAAAAAAGCCTTAACTATTTTAATGTCTAAATTTTGCGAATATAAACAGTGCGTTAATTTTATAAAAAAGTATCAAGCATATATTGATAAAGACTTGATAGATAAACTTGAATATGACTATAACCACCGAGAAAATGTGATACTTTATAAAATACTAAAAAATTTATACCCACATAAAAAAGAGCTTTTAGAAATGGGTGATAAATTAAAAAAATTAAATATTACTGGTTTTATGTATACTAATGTACCAGCTTTATCATTAAATGCTATTAGATTAATTGATGACCGTATAATTCAAGGTTTTTATACCGATGGCAAGCAAACTTGCAATGTCAAAGAAAAAGTAGAATTTTCTAATCTAGTAGAATATAAAATTAATATTCAAAATGCTCATATGATTTTAGAATATAATAAAACTTTACGTGGTAGGTCTTCAGAACCATGGCTAATTGTTAATAATTTATTATTTGATACCAATTTTTTACCAACATATGAAGAATTATATGATGTTAATACTCTTCCAACAAATTTAGATTATAAAAATTTTGAAGATTTTAAAGCATTAGAAACAGAAAAAGAGAATATTACCACTAATGTTTCAGAATTAAATTGCGTCAGCCAGAAAATAAATGAAATATTACCGCTATTAGAATATTATACAACGAAGCTAGAACGTACTAAAAATATGGAAGAAGCTAAAAGTATTGTGACTAAACTAGATACACTTAGAGAGATATTAGCGGATGTTCAAAAGCTAAGAACAGCAGTTATTGAACGTAACGATATTATTAAAGAAGATGAAATTGAAAAAAGACTATATAAAAGGCATTTAAATAGTCCATGTCATTGTGGCTGATAATTAATAAGGCGGTATCTTGAAAAAACCATTAATTTATAATATAATGATGGTATATCAATATATTGGGAGTGTCATATGAATAAGTTTGAGGTTATTAATAAAACTGAAGAAAAAATCGATATTAAAAGTTTACAAGCTTTTGTCGAATATGCTTTAAACTATGAAAATATAAATAATGCTATTTTTGATATTATTTTAGTAGATAATAAAACTATTAGGAATATTAATAATGAATATCGTCATATCGATAAAGAAACTGACGTTATTAGTTTTGCTTTTGAAGATAATGAAGAGATTGTATTTGATTTTGGCCGAGTTTTAGGGGAAATATATATTTCTATTCCAAAAATGAAATCGCAAGCAAAAGAATATGGCCACTCTGAGCAAAGAGAACTTTTCTTTTTAGCTGTTCATGGATTATTACATCTATTAGGATATGATCATATGACTAAAGAAGATGAAAAAATAATGTTTAGAAAGCAGGAGCTGATTTTAGATGGATATGGAATCAAGAAATAAATTAAAACAAAGAGGCACTAAAAGATTTATTAAGAGTTTTGGTTATGCTTTTGAGGGATTAAAGTTTGCTTTTAAATATGAACAAAATATGCTGGCGCATATTTTGGCAACAGTTTTGGTAGTATTATTTGGTATTATTTTTCATATAAGTATTATCGAATGGTTATTTATTGTTTTAGTTATAGGTTTAGTAATTGCCACAGAACTTATAAACACTAGTATTGAAGCCGCCATTGATTTAACTTGTCCTAAAATTCATCCACTGGCTAAAATTGCCAAAGATACAGCTTCGGCAGCGGTACTAGTTTTTGCCATTACGGCCATTATTGTAGCTATTATTATATTTGTACCTAAAATAATCGCATTATTATAAAGGAGAAAGAAATGGAAAAAAAAATAAAAAGCGGATTTGTTAGTTTAATCGGTAGACCGAATGTTGGCAAGTCAACGCTTTTAAATAGTATTTTAAAAACCAAAGTTGCTATTACTTCGGCAAAGCCACAAACTACGCGAAATATTATTCAGGGTATTTATAA
>CANRBD010000092.1 GCA_947628765.1 uncultured Bacilli bacterium | reverse complement strand
ACTCATAAAAATAAATAGACCAAAGAAAGCTGTCATTAAATCACTAGAGCCTTCATCTCCAAAAATACCATGAATAAAAGGGCTTTTTAAAAAAGCAATACATAGTAAAGCTGAAAAAACACCAGTGATAAAAATTTCTTCTTTCATATAGTTATTAATAATCATTTCATCTTTGCGTTTTGGTTTTTCGTTCATGTATTCTTTAAGTGCGGGCTCGAATGAAAAAGCAATGCCGGCAAGAGTGTCCATAACCATGTTAATCCACAACATTTGAATAACCGTAACTGGCGTATCGACACCAATAAATGGTCCAATTATCGAGATACTGACAGCACATAAATTAACCGTTAATTGAAAAATAATGAACTTCCGAATGCTTTTAAAGATGGTTCTGCCATATAAAACAGCATTCGAAATAGAAAGTAAATTATCATCTAAAATAACGATATCACTAGCTTCTTTGGCCACCTCAGTTCCTGAGCCCATGGCAAAACCAACATCCGCTTTTTTTAAAGCCGGCGCATCATTAACACCATCACCTGTCATACCTACAACTAAGCCATCATCTTGAGCAATTCGAACTAACCTACTTTTATCCTGAGGTAAAGATCTTGCTAGAATTTTTAAATTCGGTAATAGTTTTTTTATTTCGCTATCTGATTTTTTAGCCAATTCATCGCTGGTTAAAATAATATCTTTATCGTTTTTGAGTAGTCCTACTTCCTTACCAATCACTGAAGCTGTTTTTATATTATCACCAGTAATCATTACCGTATTGATGTGCGCACTTTCAATTAAACTAAGTCCTTCAATAGCCTCTTTACGAACTTCATCTTTAATATAAACTAGACCGACTAATGTAAGGCCATATAAATGGTCTTTAGTATTCATTTCAGCAAATGCTAAAACTCTAATACCTTTTTCTGTAGCCTTTTCAATTTGCTTATAAATCTTGTCTTTATGAAACAAGCCGGCTTTCCGTCCATTTTCATAATAATGAGAACATTTATTGATAATAATCTCTGGTGCACCCTTAATTAAATTAAAAGTACGGCCATCTTTTTTGATAGTGGTTATAGAATATTTTGTACTACTAGAAAATGGTACATAGTCCACTTTCTCATAATGGAATGCATCTTGACTAAAAAAATCCAATAAAGCACGATCAGTAATGTTTCCGCCAATAGCTTGGTTCTCTTCATTATAAGTACTGGCATTATTTCCGACTAAAGACATGCGAGCTTTTTCATAAAAGTTTTTGTTTTTTAATAATTCTTCTCGGCTTTCATAAATGTCTCCACTTCCGTTTACAATTCCAATAACTTCTAATTTTCCTTTAGTAATAGTTCCTGTTTTATCAGTAAATAACATATTAATATTACCAGCGGTTTCAATACCCATTAGTTTTCTCACTAAAACATTGCTTTTAAGCATCCTTTTCATATTGGATGATAAAACTAATGTAATCATCATCGGTAAACCTTCAGGTACTGCGACCACTATAATGGTAACACTTAAAGTTAAAGCATGTAGTAAATGACCAAACATCACTGGAAAATTAGTAATCGTCTCTTTAATTAAAGCCATATTAAAATTATTATCTAAAATAATAACTGAAAACAAATAAGACAGCGTAACTAATATGGCTCCAATATAACCAACTTTACTAATTTGCCTAGCTAAATGGGTAAGTCTTAATTTAAGCGGACTATCAGGGGCTTTATCGTGAATTTCTTTGGCTAAAGCACCATAAAAAGTATTATCGCCTACTTTTTGAACGACCATTAACCCTTCACCTGAATAAACAACAGATGAGCGATATACCATACTGCCAATATCTTTATCAATTTCTTTCATTTCACCATTTAAACTTGCTTCATTAACTTGCAGATGTCCACTAATAAGTTCGCCATCAGCGGCAATTTGATCACCCGCTTGCAAACTTATAATATCACCGACAACAATATCGCTTATTAACACTTCTGTTAAGTGGTTATTTCTTTTAACTCGGCTTTTGATTTTTGAGGCATCCTCTTGTAATTTTTCAAAGGCTTTTTCACTGCCATATTCAGAAATAGATGAAATAAATGACGCTAAAAAAATGGCAATAACAATTCCGATTGTCTCATACCAATCAAAGTCTTTAAATAAAAATAGAGTTTTAACTGCCAGCGCTATCAATAAGATTTTAATAATCGGATCACCTAAAGTGGATATTAAATGTTTGATAAAACTATCTTTTTTTTGCGCTACTATTTCATTTGAACCATGTTTTTTCCTACTTATAATTACTTCTTCATCAGTTAAACCCGTTTTCATAGGCACCTCCTATGAAAACTTATTAACCTAACTTGGTTTATATCACTTTAAATTATCGACAAAAAATACAAAAAGATGCTTACTTATGCATCTTTGGTATTTACAAATTCATCAGTCCATTCCCATAATAATGACTTATGAAATTTTTTATCAATTTTAAATCTATCTTGATCGATAACTGATAAATTATTAATTTTATCAATTACATAATCATAATATTTTAAATCATCTTGTTCATGAGAAGTGTCCATATTATTTTCTAATTTATAATCGATGACATTTTTAACTACTTCTCGTTCTAAAACAAAAGGATTAGTAAGTGCTTTTTCAATATTGTCTTTATCTATTTTAATATCGACATTAGACTGAGCAATTAACTCATAATAATGCTCCGCATTAATCAAAGATGTTAAAACCTTTTTTAAAAGATTCACCGTACTTGATAGTTTAAAAGAAATATCGATAGCATCAGAACAAACTAATTTTTTAATAATTTCATTAGCTTTATCACTTTGCTTAATTTTTTCAATTTCTTCATCAGTAAAATTAGCATTTAAAAGGCTGTAACGTTCTTTAGCATTTTCATAAACTTGATCTACGGCTTCAATTAATTCTGAAAAATCATGATTAATGACTTTTTGACTTTCATACGATTTATCAGTTATTGAAAAGCCATAATCTTCTATTTCCTTTTGCTTTCTAGTTTCTAAATCGTCACCTGGAATGTTTTCTAAAGAATGGATTTCTCTTTCGATCTCATACTTTAAACTTTCGATGTTATTATTCATATCACACCCTCCATCTGTTACAACAAACCATTTTCTTTAAGCAAGTTATATATACATGAATAACTACGTTTATTATAAAATTTACAGAATTTACGAATGCTGACATTACTCTTTTTATAAAGGGTAATTATTTTGTCTTTTTCTTCATCACTCATCACATTAGATGGTGTACGGTTTTTATTACCATGTTCTAATCTAATGGTCCCCTCTAAAACTTCTTTTTTTAATTTTAAAATGTACTTTGGATGATAACCGGTTAATTCAGCAATTTCTTTGTATGTTAAAAAGGTCTTCTTATTTAACTTATCAAGAATTAATTTTACGGCATCCCTTTTTTTTGACATAATCATCACCTTTTATATTTACACATGTAGCTATATTATATCATGTATTTTGATGTTTATGGTAATTATTTTGAAAAAAAACGAAATTTTTATTATTTCGTTTTCTTCTTTTTATTTTTAAGGGTTCCAGTAATAAAGGTTAGACCTGTAAATACTACTAATATTGTGAGTAAAATTACAACGTCTTTAACTAAGAAGCTACTATTGATATTAACAAATGATTCTCTTAGTAAATCAACTGAATAAGTCATTGGCATAAATGGATAAACGATTTGGTAGAAAGCAGGTTCGGTTTC
>CANRBD010000091.1 GCA_947628765.1 uncultured Bacilli bacterium | reverse complement strand
AAAATAACAAAAACGTCTATGAAATTGACTTTAATTATAAAAACTATGACTATGAATATTATGTCGATGCCAAAACTGGTAAAATAATACATTCATTTAAAGAAATCGATTAAAATAAAATCCTATTTCTTTGATTAAGAAATGGGATTTCTTTTTATTTACTTTGAATTGAACTGATAATTTGTTGTCTATAGTTTTCACATTCACTTGGGGCATTTTCACTTATATCATACTTTAATAAAAAAATTTTGTTATTTTTAGTAGTCGCATAATAATATAATTTGCCAAAAGAATGACCTCCCCACGTTGAATCATCCATTGAAACATGATACCAATCAAGATTATTGATTGTCATTTTTTGAACTGCCGAAGAATTAGATTCTTTAAAATAATCTTGCATTTCATTCATTAAGTCTTCAGCATTCGCAAATTCCTTATTTACCTCTGGAATTCCCATTTTAATTTGGGGCACTCCCATACTAATTCTGCAATTATCAAAGACACTATCTTCAGAAACATATTTATACTCATAACTATATGGTTTAGAATTGTTTTCAAATCCACTTGGAATCGTAATCACAAATTCATTATTAATATTTATTGTCTCATCAAATGTATAGCCAAAGCTTTTATCAGCTTCATTTACATTTTCATTAATGGAAGATTGAATATTATTATTTAAATCTTTAAATCCCGTTACAAAAGCTCCAAACATACTTCCTAATAAAAGTATGGATATTAATATAAATATAATCATGAAAATAATTGGAATCAGTATAGCTAATAATAATTTTCCAATACTAGTGCCACCTTTACGCTTGCACATTTCGGCAATCTCATAATGATTTTTATTTAGATTATTTAATTTTATTTGAGCTATTTTTCTTTTAACAAAATAAAGATATATTTTATTTGTTAAAAAACCATAGGCTAAAAAACTAATTCCATACCAAATAACATAACTTACTATTAATGCCATATCATTATTTGATATCAAAGTACTGACTATACTAGAAATTCCCATAGATAAAGCAGCTAAAACAAAAATAGATATAACTCCATATAACACCATTTGACGATAACACATATATAAATATCCGAAAAAGGCCGCGGCAAAATTAAATTTTCTAGTTGTCAATTTATCATAATTTGGCCCAATAAAAGCTTGCAACAAAGCTTCTTCTTTATCCTTGCTACTTTCATTATTATTTACCTGGATATTTTGCTTATTAGTGTTTATGTCGGTGGGACTATTTACTGACTCATTATTGGGTATAGGATTATATTGTTTAAATTCGGGTGTTGCCTGTTTGTTAGCGAGCTCTGGGTGATATAAACCCGTATATTTCTTTTCTGGAGGTGGCGGAATTGGATTATCCTTTTTATCTTCATTTTCTTTACTATTAGTTAGCTCTACTTTTGTACCAAAAATATCAGTAGGTGTAATTTGTTCATTAGCATTATTATTCTCATTTGAATTATTCATTTAATCACACTTTCTATTTTATATATTTATTGTACTATGTTCATTTTAACTTCTCAATAAAAGTTTTGTCAGCTTATGTCAAATTAAGTAAAAAAGAGCTTTTGCTCTTTAAATAACACAATCATTTTGCTTTTCTTATTTTAATCACAATTCTATAACTGTTAATCTTCATTCATAAATTTTAATTCTGACATATTTTGAATATCAATGCCTTTTCTTCTATAAAGTTCTGATGTATTTAATGATACTATCTCATAATCTTTTAAATTTAAAAGTTCAATTAGTTCTGATGTAACATTTTCATCATCACATTCTATTTCCATATATGGGGTAAGTAAAGGCCATATATCTATTTCTATTTCAGCAGTTTTATAAGTATAGCTTATTCTATTTTTTTCTTGATAATTCCTTCTAGCTAAGCCAATCCCTTCAAGTAATAAGTTAGTTTCTTCTAATGAATTAGTATTAATTTCTGTTTCTAATACACTTTGAATATTACTATGTTCTTTTTCAAAAACGTGTTTTACTGTAAGTTCTACTTTATCATTAGATTTTCTTAATCTTATCCATTTATTAGGATTAATAAATTTATCTTTAACTAAATCTTCTATTTCTTTACTTTGAACAAAATCAATAATTTGATTTTTTGATAGTTCTACGATACTTTCTAAAGATTTAAGATTATACTTTTTCAAAATATCATTTAGATCATCATCACTTACTAAATCTTCTAATTCTAAACATAAGGTTTTTAGTTTAATAAGATTAGTATTAAATAATAGTTCATTATCACTATTTAATAATTCCTTTATTTCTAAAAATCTATAATATAAAGCGGGCACATCATAAGTAAATATTTTTTGACTTTTCTCACCTTTAAATGTAGCTTTAATTGATTCTAATTTTTTTTGTATTTTTTTAACATCAATATTTAAAATTTTAATTTCTCTTTCAAATTTCGCCATTGTTATCATCCCTTTACTATCTTATATAATAGTATATCACAATTAAGAATTTTAAAAAATACTACTAAGCATTACCAATAATTTTATCATTTCCACGCTTAGTTATCACAATATCATTCGCAAGTATAAAAGCATATTTTATTTTCGTATCATTAAATCTTCAGTATCTATTATATCCATAGGTAATGTAATACTCTCTAAATATAACAAAATATTTTTTAACTAATATAAAAAGCTATGTTAAGTCATAGCTTTTTTACATGTTTTTGTGACTATCTAGTTCAGATGATAACTTAGTTTCATCTAATTTATATACTGCGTTTAATAAATCATCGTATTTATCTTTAAAAGTTAAAGCAAATAAATCATGATACTGTGACATATTTCGAGTATTTAAAAACCAGCTAATCATATTAGGACCCATACTGCGAATTATGTTGGCGCCTGCACGTACAAAATTGTTATCGGTTTTTTTAATAGTTCTTTCAGCAAGTTCAGTAATACTATAATGAGAAAATTTTGAAAGCGAATTATAAAGAATCATATTAGCTAAGGCCTCTGTAATAGCTTCTTCTAAGCTGTCTTGTTTATCTAATTTCAAGGCTTCTTCCTCACACTTTTGTTCTAAAGTCCAAAATAAATCTTCATTAGCTATTTTATCATTTTTGTTAATCAGCCAACCATCACTTTGATGATCAAAATCACAAGCAACTAGATATTTAGTAGTATCTTTATCAGTAGGAATATCATATGCCATATTATTGTAATGTTGGATATTTTTCATAATTAAATCATCACGATATTCTGGTAATAAATAAAGAGCATTAATAGAATCTTTTGGAATAGGAATAGTCCTGCAAGCATGAATTCTTTCGTGAATCAAAGTTTCAGCAATATTTAAAATTACTAATTGTTCAATATGCGCGATATCTTTGACATCGGCATTATTAATATCTAATAGCCTTTCATGTAAGTATTCAGGTGAAACAATTATTTTATTATTAGTAGGTTCATACTGAGCATAACCACAAATATCATCGTTGTTACCAGTTTTAGTAATACCAATAGTACATTCAATCGCATATATGTCTTCAAAATCTTGAGGATTTAGTCCAACTTTAGCATAAAAATTTTTTAAGGCTGTAATACTAAACTTATTGCCAAGCTCTAACAAATTTTCAAATTGATTCATTATCTCACTCCTTATATATTGATTATAACAAGCTTTTCCTAAAACTGCAATGCGAAGTTAAAAGACTTTACTTTTTAACACAAAAAAGGAGAGCTTCCGCGCTCTCAGGGAGCACAATCAATTCGGCTTAAATTCGGCTTAAATTCGGCTTATTTTAATTTTTCAAAATATTTTTTAGTTAAAGTATAATCAACATTTCTAATTTGTTTAACATCTACACGCATTAAAAAATCTTTTTCAATCCATTTTTTTATCCTTTATTCTTTATTTAATAACCAATCAACTATATTGATTTTTGT
>CANRBD010000090.1 GCA_947628765.1 uncultured Bacilli bacterium | reverse complement strand
AGTATAACAATACCAATAGATAAAACAAACACATTAACAGGAGAATACTATTTATGGATAAAAGGAGGAATATTAGATACCTTAAATAATGAATCAACAGAATATACATCAAATGTTTATAAATTTGATAATGAAGAACCAACAGTAACCTTATCACATACAGAGACAACGAAGAGCATTACAGTTACAGCTAACGAAGAAAGTGAAAGTCCAATAACAAAATATGAATTCAAGATAGATAGTAATGAATATCAAAGTACAGATGAAAATCAAAACTTTATGATATTTGATGGATTAGATAAAAATAGTGAACACACTGTACAAGTAAGAATAACCAATGAAGTAGGAAAGACAGCAGAAAGCAGTATAGAGACAGTAACAACAAAAGATATAGATGTACCAACATTTACCGAAGAACAAACTGATAATAATGGAAGAAGAATAACGATAACCTATCCAGATATATGTTTAGAAGACGGAATAACATGTAAATACCAGAAAGATGAGGAAGGAGAGCAAACAGTATCCGATAGTACAACAGCACAAGTAGAATTTAGTAATTCCGGAACATTAAAAGCAACAGTCAGTGATGGACATAATGAAGTAACAGAGACATATGCAGTACAATTAGAACAAAACTTTGGAGGAACCGAAGCCCCAATAGTAATAACCGGAGATGGCTTACATAAAGATCCAGTCGAAAAAGGAAGATATGTCTATCAAGGAGCAGACCCAAACAACTGGATTATATTCAACAATGAAGAATGGAGAATAGTAGCCATTGAAAATGATGGAGCTATTAAGATAATGAAAGATCCAAAATCACCTGTGACGCAAAAAGTATTTGATAGACCAGGACAACGAAATACTGGATATTGTGAACAAGTAGATGCGACAACTTATGGATGTAATGTATGGGCACAAACAGATAGTTTCACAAGTGCTAACGGATCATACAAAGGAGCTGTGGATAAAGATTCAGAGATGAAGACATACTTAAATACAGATTATTATAACGATACCATTAAAACAAATAAAGAATATATACAGGACCACGCCTTCTATTATGGTTCAACTGATACGTTAAGTAAAAATTTAGCAAAAATGACACAGCAAGAAAAAGTTGTTTCTTCTAAGAGTCATGTTGGATTAATTCAAGGTAGTGATTATATTAAATCAAACAGTAATATAACAGAATGTGGAACACATAATTTAACACATTTTAATAAATCTTCATGTAAAGAAACTACATGGATGGTTAAAGATTTTACAAGTAATTTTTATTGGACACTCTCCCCTGAAGGCCAATCTGCAACTGGAGTGTTAGCTGTGTATCAGACTGGTGATTTGTACTATTACAATGTCCACAGTTTAAGCAACGTTTTGCCGTCTATTTACTTAAAATCTTCAGTAAAACTAACAGGTTCAGGAACAAAAGAAGATCCGTATACAATATTAATAAATTCTTCAGATTTAAAGAATAAAGTAGGAACAGATGGACTTGTAGAAGATCCTAATCCCGCAGAAGAAGGAAGATATGTATATCAAGGAGCAGAACCAAACAACTACATCACATTTAATGATGAAGAATGGAGAATTATGGCTTTAGAAGAAGATGGCACTATTAAGATAATTAAGAATGGTAGTATTGGCAAAAAGGCCTTTGATTCAGTAGGAAAACGAAATACTGGATATTGTGCACTTGGCAATGCTCCTCAAATGGGCTGTAATGTATGGGCAAAAACGAGCAATTATACTAGTGGCATTTATTCGGGAGATATAGATGAGGATTCAGAAATTAAAAAGTATTTAAACAATGATTATTATAGTACAATAAAAACCAATAACAATAGTATACAAACACATAAATTTTATTATGGTTCTATAACTTTTCAAGATTCAGATTTAGCTAATCAAATAAATGACGAAAAAAGGGTAAGTGCTGAATCAAATATAGGATTAATTCAAGTTAGTGATTTTGTGAAAGCTAATTCAGATAGCGAAAACTGCGCTTCAACTTATTTACATAGTAAAAATGGTGCAACATGTAAATTAACTAACTATATTTCGACTATAGCAAATAAAATTAACCATACTTTTTGGGCTATAAATTCAATGAATGAATTTACGGGGCAAGTTCTTGGAATTAGTACTGATGGTGGTATTGGAGATCATAGAGAAAACGTGAACTGGTGCGCTTGGCATGATTACATAGATGTTGTTCCTACTATATATCTAAAATCAGATACTTTATTACAAGGTAAAGGAACCCAAGATAGTCCATATACAATAGTGGAGTCATAGACTCCTTTAGGTAAGTATTGCTTATCTAAAGGGGTTTATGACCCCAGACTAACGCACTTTTTTCTCTCAAAAACATTTCTTTTTATTATTTTTTATTATTTATATTATGATTATATTTCTTTTTGTGGTGCGTTAGTTCCTATAAAATTAAATTTGTTATCCCTAATTTAGAATAAATACATATACTATTTTAGGGGTGACAAATATGTATAAAATATATGAAGTAAAAAATGGCGATACTTTAGAAAATATTGCCAGTAATCTAGGTGTAAGACCTGAAGTAATTGCTTCTTTAAATGGGATAAGTGTAATGACATTATTAAATCCTGGGACATATATTATAGTTCCTAGTACTGATAGTTTATTTGATAGATATCTTATCAAAAAAGGAGACACAATTTATGCCATTGCACGAGAATATAATATAGATCCTAACCAACTGGCTAGATTAAATGGTTTAAAAGATATTGATTATATTTATGCAGGGGAAACACTTATGGTACCTAAAATGGGAACCCAGTTTTATGTAACAAATAACGGTGATACTTTAGAAAAGGTTGCAAACAATTTTATAGTCAATCAAAATGAACTTTTAAATCAAAATCCAAACATTTACTTAGAAGAAGACCAGTTAATAGTTTATAAGAAATAACTTATAAACCTTTTTTTTTATTAGATTTTGTTATATAATAATAGTGGTGATGATATGAAAAAAATAATCATGGTACTTACTATCTTATTTCTAATATTTGGTTTAAGTGGCTGTAAGCCTAAAACATATGATGAAATTAGTTATCAAGAATTAAATCAAATGCTAGAGAATAAAGAAGATTTTATATTAATGCTAGGAGCAGAAACTTGTTCTGCATGTTCAGCTTTTAAAATTACTTTAAACAAAGTTATTGAAGACTATGGCGTAGATATCAAATATTTAGATAATGATAAATTAAGTGAAGAAGAACATAGTAAAGTATTATCCAAATTTTATTTTAGTGGAACTCCAACAACAGTATTTGTTGTAAAAGGTAAAGAGAAAGACACTAATGATCGTATAGATGGCAATCAAAAATATAGTAAAGTTGTTTCAATTTTAAAAGAAAAAGGATATATAAAGGAGTAGATAATAATGCAAAATTATTTAAATCCAAATGAATTTCCCATTATAACAAATTATTGCGAAGATTTAACGGCCAAACAATATATTACTAATCCAGCTATTGAAAGAGAAGATGAAATCAAAAAAACCATGTTGGTTTTACTTACGCCAGAAAAATCAGCTTTATTAGTTGGTAAAGCAGGTATCGGTAAAACCGCCATTGTCGAAGGAATTGCCTATAAAATTCAGCGAAATGATGTACCCGAGGCCTTAAAAGGATATCATATATTTAAAGTTAATTCTTCCTCTATGGTAGGGAAAATGATGGTCAATGGTAAAGAAGAATCAGTAATTAACTTGCTAGTAAATGAACTTAAAAGAGCACCTAGAACAATATTATTTATCGATGAGGTTCATACATTAATAGGTGGCCGAAGCGATGGGCCAATGGATTTAGCTAATATTTTAAAACCAGCTTTAGACCGTGGTGATATTAAAGCCATTGGTGCTACAACGACAATGGAATATGAAACTTATATTATTCGTGATAGAGCCTTTTTAAGACGTTTTGATCGTATTGATGTGGAAGAACCATCGCATGATGCTACAGTGCAAATCCTATTAGGAACAATTCCTAAAATTGAATATCGTACGGGTATTAAAATGTTAC
>CANRBD010000089.1 GCA_947628765.1 uncultured Bacilli bacterium | reverse complement strand
CCTTTAGCATGAACATTTAATATTTCTTCTCTACCTTTAACATCTGGAACATTAACTGTAATTTGTCTATCAAATCGTCCAGGTCTAAGTAAAGCTGGATCTAATACATCAGGTCTATTAGTAGCCGCAATAATGATAATTCCTTCATTAGCGCCAAAACCATCCATTTCTGTTAATAACTGATTTAAAGTTTGTTCTCTTTCATCATGCCCACCGCCTAAACCAGCTCCTCTTTGACGTCCAACTGCATCAATTTCATCAATAAAGATTAAACATGGAGCACTTTGTTTAGCTTGTTTAAACATATCTCTAACGCGGCTTGCACCAACACCGACAAATAGTTCAACAAATTCTGAACCACTAATAAAGTAAAATGGTACATTAGCTTCCCCAGCTACTGCTTTAGCAAGTAAAGTCTTACCTGTTCCTGGAGGACCCACTAATAAAACACCTTTAGGAATTCGCGCCCCCATTTGCGTAAATTTCTTAGGATTTTTTAAGAAATCAATAAGTTCAGAAACTTCTTCTTTTTCTTCAGTAAGACCCGCAACATCTTTAAATGTTACTTTTGTCTCACCACCGCTTAATCTAGCCTTAGAACGTCCAAAATCCATAGATTTACTGTTACCGCTCATTTGTCTAGTAATAAACCAGAATCCAACACCTACTAATAATACCATTGGTAAAACTTGAATTAAAAATAATAGTAATGTACTTGATTCCGGATCAGTAATCGTGGTCATTTTGAAACCAGTTTCATCTTCGGCTTCTAACAATTTAACCATTGTTTCATTAGTAAGTGGCATATTAAAAGTAAATGTTTCGTTAGCATCATAACCTTTTAATTTACCAGAAATGACATATACACTACCTCTACTTTTTGGAGTAACCGTAATTTCCTTAACTTCTTTTTTAGCTACTTTATCGGTAAACTCCCCATAAGTAAACTCATGCACTTCTCTATTTAGAGAGCTAAATACCATCATTATGCATAATAGAAAAATAGCCAAAAATAAATATGGTAAAAGTCCTCTTTTAATTGCTTTTTTATTCATATGCAAACTTCCTTTCTTTAAAGATACTTCACTATTATATCATAGTTTTCATCTTTTTGTTTATCAAATTTAGATTTTTTTAAACCGGCAATCCAAAGAATATTATCATCACTATCTACTAAGATAGGCCATAAGTCTCTTTCTTCTTTAGGTGTTTTTTCATCAATAAAAATATCTTTTACTTTTTTTCGGCCATTTAATCCTTTTATTTCAATCTTATCACCCTCTAGTTTGGATCTAATATATAATGGCATTTTAACTTCCTGACTATTCAATTTTAAAGTATAATTACTATTATCAGTAGCCTTTGATACTATTTGAATACTTTTACCATTTGGTAAAGTAGTTTTATCCACTAATTCAATTTTATAAGCCGATTTGCTTTTTTCTTTTAAAATATAAAAATCATTATAAGCTTTAACCGCATATTTATGATTAGGTAAAGACACCGTTTGATTTGGTTTATCACTCATAATAATTTTAAAAATTAATCTACGATGTTTATCAGTAATTAAATCTAAATCTTTAGGATAATTAATTTTAATAATTTCATTAATAATCTTAATTTGAATTAATTCATCTAATTTTTTAAACTTTTCAATATTTAATTTCTTACGTTTGTAAATAGCTTGAAAACTTTCCATCACGGCTTTGGAAATATATTCTTCATACATTAAGGTAAGTTTACTAAATTTATAAAATTTTTCATGAACTTTTTCGTCTTCAGCTTTTAAACTAGGTACGACATATTTACGAAATCGATTACGCGTATATTTATCACTTTCATTAGACTTATCAATTCTAAAAGGAATTTTATTCTCTAAAGCATATGCTTCAATTTCTTTTTTTGTATAATGAATTAACGGTCTTAAAATCGTATAATTTTCTTTCACAATTTTTTCGCTAAATCCTGCATAGCTTTTAAAGTCAGCGCCCCTTACAATCCTCATTAAAATAGTTTCCATTAAATCATCACCATGATGGGCTGTCAACAAGTGTTTTGCTTGACACTCTTTAACACATTTTTCAAAAAAAGCATATCTTTTCTCTCTGGCATCTTGGTGAAAATTCTTTTTATTATAGTATTTAATGGTCATATATTTGAAAATTATATCATTTTCTTTACAATAGGCTTCTACCATCGCGGCTTCTTCATCACTTTCACTTCGAACTTTGTGATTAACGTGTGCACACACTAATGATAAGTTAAGTTTTTCTTTTAAACTATTCATTAAATGCAGTAAAGTCATCGAATCTGGTCCACCAGATACCGCAATAACTACTGTTTCATTTTTTAAATTTTCTTCAAGCGTTTTAATAGCTTCATTCATTACTATCCCCCCAATTAATCGGTTTAATTCCCTGACTTACTAAAAAATTATTGGCTTTAGAAAAAGGTTTGCTGCCAAAGAAACCACGGTTAGCTGAAAGTGGCGAAGGATGCGCACTTTCTATTATATAGTGCCTCTTATTTGTAATTAATTCTTTTTTACTTCGCGCATAACTACCCCATAAAATAAATACTATAGGTTTTTCTCTTTCATTTAATAATTTAATCAAATCATCAGTAAAAATTTCCCAGCCTTTTCCTTTATGAGAAAGTGGTGTATCTTTGACTACCGTCATAATTGAATTTAATAAAAACACCCCTTCTTTAGCCCAATCAGTTAAATCGTTATTTGTTCTAACAATGCCCAAATCATTTTTTAATTCTTTAAAAATGTTGTCGAGTGATGGTGGCCTTTTAACTCCTTTTCGAACAGAAAAAGATAGTCCATGCGCTTCATGCATACCATGATAAGGATCCTGCCCTAAAATAACTACTTTAACTTCATCATAATCTGTATATCTTAAAGCATTAAAAATATTTTTATATTCTGGGTATATTGTTTTGCACCCATATTCTTTTTTGACAAAAACACCTAAATCTTTAAAATAAGGTTTCTTTATTTCATCTTTTAAAACCTCATCCCATTTTGTATTAATCATGAGGATCACCTCTTTTTTATATTTTACCATATTTTGTATGATAATTCATTATTTCTCTTTTTAATTTATACATTGCATAAATATTGATAAGGGCTAAAACAGCTACCAAAATATCTACAAAAGCCCAAATTACTGTTGGCGATGTAATCGTTCCAATTAAAACACTTAAAGGTACCAATAATTTTAAAATATAGATTTTTCCTCTTTTAAATAAAAACTTTAAACTAGATTCGCAATAGTAATAACCAGTTAAAATTGTCGAAAAAGAAAACAGTAAAATACATAAAGTTAATAAAATATTACCCCAAAAGCCGAAATGATAATTAAAAGCTAAACTTGTAAGTTCTATACCATTAGGGTTATCTAACTGAAAATTATTATAATCAAAAATTAAAATCATAAAAGCCGTTGCTGTACAAATTAAAATTGTCGTAATATAAATTCCCAACACTTGAACATAGCCGCTTTTGGCTCCATTGTTACTATTGGATGCACTTGCCGCAATACCACCTAAACCAATTCCTGATTCATTAGAAAAAATAGCCCGCTGAATTCCAATTAAAATTACAATAATAAAGCCACTAAAAAATGGTTTTAAATCAAAAGCACTTTTAACTATTGTTTGTAGTACCAAAGGAAATAAATCTAAGTGACGGAAAATAACAATAAAAGATAAAGTTATATAAAATAGTGCCATAAACGGTACCATTTTATCAGTCACTTTAGATATCTTATTAATGCCTCCCTTTATAATAATAAAAGATAAAATAGCTAAAATAAGACCTAATAATAAATGATTACTACTAAATATCATATCGGTCGATTTAATAATTGTATTTGATTGAATTGGAATAAAGCCAATTAAATATGCAACTATTACAATAAATGAATACAAATATGCTAAAAACTTTTTATTTAATCCTTTTTTTATATAATGAGAAGGTCCACCTATATTCTTACTTTCATCTTTATATTTAATTGATAATAATGTTTCTATATACGCTAAAACACCGGATATAATAGCGATTATCCACA
>CANRBD010000088.1 GCA_947628765.1 uncultured Bacilli bacterium | reverse complement strand
TGGGTTGTTTGAATTATCCTGAATATTTTCGTAGTTATTAGCAGTTGGAACTGTCAAATCACTAACAGAATCAGTTGAATTAACTGTTTCTGCCCAAGCAACTGATGGTTCAACGGTATAAGGCATCACTACAGTAGGTTCAGTATCAGTCACAGTTGTTTCTGACTGAGCTGGTTCAAGCATAATAGGTTCTGGAATATCAATCGGCTTAACTTCGGGAACTTGATCAAAAATCGTAGGTAGTCCATCATTTGTTTGAACATCTACATTGTTTGAAGCTTCTGCGTTTGTTTGAGCTTCCATAGCTTTAGCTTCTTCTTTTGCAGTTTTAGCGGCCTCTCTAGCGGCTGATAAACGTTCTTGCATATTTGGAACATCTTTAATTTGTTTATAGACATCTAAAACTTCTTCATCGCTTAAACCATTAATGTTATATAAACCAGTATCTGTTTGTAAATGTGATAAAACTTGTTTTGCTTCTTTAATAGCATTCTGTTTATTAATATCATCTATCTTTTGTTCACGGGCAATCTTATCGTTAGCAATTTTAACCTCGCGGTTATTTGCAAATATTTCTTTTTCTTCTTGTAAAGATTTTTGTAATTCTTCTTCTAATTGAGCTCTTTGAGCTCTTTTTTCTTCGAGTTGTTTACTTTTTTCTTCAAATTCTCTGTTTTCTTCTTCAGTAAGACCGAAAGCAGAAATTTTGAAATTCAAAATGTCACTAATCTCTTTATTAAGCGTAGTAATTTCATCTCTAAGAGATGCTTGTTTATTTTGTAAAGAAGATATTTTTAAATCATTATTACTTGTAACCATATTACTAGCTATTTGATATTCTTCGGAATTTGTATTAGCCGTTTTTAGGACATCTTTGTAATAGTCTTCAACATCGGTTGGTAAAATATAATTAGCATTAGCTTGTTCTCTTTCCTTCTTTTCCTCATCAAGTTTTTGATGTATGTTATTAAAGGCTTCTTGTTTTTCTTTAGGTAATTCTTCGAATTTGAGAGGTTGCGTAACAGCTATTGGAGAAATTTTTGGTTCTTCTTCTGTTACTTGTGATGCTTCATTGTCAATTTCTTCATCTATTTTTGGTAACTGATCCTCAGAAAGTTTCGCTAGAGACTCTTCAAAATCGGCAAATGATGCATTATCTTCTATTTCCTCATCGACCTTTTTCGGAACTTCTACTTCTGGTGCTTCTGGATATGAATTATGGATTTCCTTAGTTATTTCTGGTAATTGCTCTTCTAAATCTTTAGGATCTTGTAATTTAAAGAATTTATCATTAATATGGGCAACTAATTTAGAATTAGCAAATTTATCCTTTAATTTATCTATAATATTTTTACCAAAAGCAACAACTTTACTGCCAGCCATTTTAATTGTTTTTTTAGCAAAATTTGGTATAGCTTTGATTTTTACCTTTTCACCTAATGAAGTTGTATATTCTTGCGCTGTATCATCTACAACAAGCCTGTCACCAACATAATTAGCGATAAAATCACGATAATCTTCTTTAGCTAATTTTTGAGCAGTTTCAAAACCTTTAAGTTGACATTTTTCATACATTTTATCAAAAAGTGCAAATTCATTAGCTTGCTGCCATGTTATATTTTCATAATCTAAATATTTTGATAAACTGTCACCAACATTCTTTTGCTCAGGTGTACTATCGATTAATGGCAACTTCATTTCAGCTTCATTTAAGTGAGTTAAAATATCAGCAACATTATTAATATTTATATTATCAATAAACTCTTTTTCGTTAAAAGTAGTCAAATTCTCACTGTTATAATAGCGGGCAATTTGCAAAAACTTTTCTCTCCATTGATTATTTAATTTGATTTTTTCGTTTTGAAGTTCAATGATCCTATCAAAGATTCTGACAATTTGTGCTTGAATATTAGGGTTTTCATCGTCCTTATATTTAGCAATATAATCATGTAAAAAATCTCTTTCATCCATAATTAATGCCATGGAAAGCTCAGTTTCGTGAAGCTCTTTTTTTAACTTTTCAATATTATTTAAATCCATTTATATCCCCTCCAACATACTCTGTATTGTTTCATTTACTGTTTTTTCATCTTCTATAGGAACATTATCCAATATTATTTCATTATCATCATTAACTATTTTTGATACATGTACTTCTTCGTCAGCAAAATGATATACTAAATATTCATTTCCATTTTCTAATTCGAATTTACAAATAATAACAGCTTCTTTTTCTTCCCCATTTTTATTTATTATTACTTTTTCAGCCATATTCCCTCTTTTATCTTCTCTTTGAAATCTGTGGTACTTTTACCATTTGTGTATTATCTAATAATTCATTACTATTTTTTGATAATGCATATGCTTCTAAACCTATTAAACCAGCAAATGGAATACCTACAAGAAGGCTGTCATAAAAGGCGTCATCTCCAGTTTGGGGTAATACATTAGCCTCAGGCATACTAGGCTGAACTGGTTTTTGTTCTTCTATTGGTGTTTCAACAACTGTTGGTTCAGGTTCTGGCTCAGGCTCTGGTTCAGGCTCTGGCTCAGGCTCTGGTTCAGGCTCTGGTTCAGGCTCTGGCTCAGGTTCTGGCTCAGGCTCTGGTTCAGGCTCTGGCTCAGGCTCTGGTTCAGGTTCTGGCTCAGGTTCAGGTTCAGGTTCCTCATCAGCTTTATAATGTTCATCATCTGGAATCAAATCCGGATCCATACTATTAGCTTTACTATGCGTCATATAACCAGTTGCCACTTCTAAATTAGCTGTGCCATCAGGAGTAATAACATAATGACCATTTTCATCTAAACTAACTTCTAATGTTCCAAGTCCATATTCAGATAAATCATAGAAAACAGTTCCATTGATATCTGTAGGATTCATACCTAATAATTTTAATGTAGTATCATCGGTAATTGTAAAATTCTCAAAAAGATTTTGTTCATTAAATTCTGCAATAAATTTAGCTAATTCATCATAGCTAAATGCATCATCTGGCGAATAAATTGCTACTGCAGAACCATCTTCATTTTTAAATATTGCCCAACCATTTTTATCTTCTAATTGTGGAGGTACTTCCACTGCTTCACCATGATTAACATGGGCTTCACCATCGCTGATGTTAAGATATTGATCATCATCTGTTTGTGGAGTATCTTCAACATTTCCTTGATCAGTATTTTCTGGATTTGTATTTTCTTGGTCAGTAATTACATCACCAGTAGGTTGTGTTTCATCTGGCATATTTGATGTTTCATCATTTGTCTGCCCCATACTATCTGTATTTAAATCTTCATTATTTTCCACACTTGAATTATCAGTTGCTTCATTTGTTGATTCTACGGTTGATGATTCTAAAGTTGAATCAACAGGTTCAGAATCAATAGTAGGTTCTTGTACTGATTCGATTGATTCTGGTGCTGAAACAACTACTGGCTCTGATGTAGCTACTGGCTCTGGTGCTGAAACAGCTATTGGCTCTGAAGTAGCTACTGGTTCTGGTGCTGAAACAACTACTGGCTCTGAAGTAGCTACTGGTTCTGGTGTTGAAACAACTACTGGCTCTGATGCAGCCACTGGTTCTATAGTCGAAGCTGTATCTAAAGCCGTTAGTTCATCTGCATATGCAGTTTGCGGACCAAATAATCCAAAATCTGCGCCTACGGCCTCCCCGAAAAGAGTTTTAATTGCACCATATGTTACAAAAGTGCCTCCGGTCAAAGCAAGGCTCTTACTAACACCAGTTAATATTGGGTGCTTTTGCATAAAATTTTGAACCTTTTCAGCGCTTAACATTCTTGTCTTTATAGAATTAGCTAAAACAGTTAATTTAGCAGCTAATCCATAAGCACTCCATTTTCCTTGATTTCTAACTAATTTCACAGTTCTTACATTTGTCATTTGTAACCTCACCTTTCTAATTTTACTAAGGCTTTAAAGTTAATTGCAAAAGTTTACATGCAAAAAACCTATTCATACATTATTATTATAACAGTTTTATAATAAAATAACAATTATTTTTACAAGAAAAGTGTAAACAAAAAGAACCATTAAATAAACAATAGTTCTTTTTTATAATTTTAATTTATCGTCTCTTAGAAATTCTACTTGTTGCCATTGTTGC
>CANRBD010000087.1 GCA_947628765.1 uncultured Bacilli bacterium | reverse complement strand
TGATAATTAAAGACAATATCTAAATTATTATTTTCAAAATCACGAAGTAAATTTTCAATAGATGAATATTTTTTATAATTAAGTTCGATATTTGTAGCTTTCGCAAAACTATTTAAAAAACTATAATTAAATCCACGAAGTCCATCTTTAGTAGTAACATCAAATGGGCTATTTAAAACAAAACCATAATTATAGCGTTTACTACGAAATTCAACTTGTTCTTTTTCACCTATTTTTTTACCATTAAAATAGTTTTCAGCTAATCTTTTATTAAAATCATTTTCGAAATTTTCATTACTCCATTTTTTATAATACTTAGTTAAAATATTATTTAAAGTACTGGTATTACCTAATTTTAAAATATAATTTTCTTCATATTCAGTAATGTTATAGGCAATGTTTAAATTTTTACTTTCGATAATTTTAGTTAAATTAGCTAAACGTGGTACCGCCATTGCATCTAAACGATTATTATCAATTTCTAAAATCATTTCATCAACTGTTTTAAAAGGTTTAAAAACAACATCAGAACTACCTAATAAATATTTATTAATTTTATCTAAATCATTTTCTAATACTCCAATAACGATATTTTTAATTTCACTAGTATCGTTGTATTGAATTTTGTTTTTTGTTACTAAAGCATAGCTATCTTGATAAATTAAAATATCTTTAGCGGTTTTGTCTTCGGTGACTGTAATGGCATAATCACTTGTATATTTTTCACCATTATTATAAGATAATTTATTAAAATCTAAACCGGTTTTATCTTCTAAATCATTTAGAAAATCAAAAATTACACCATCACCATCACTACTTAAAACAGCGATATCACTTGGAATAGATAAATCTATTACTTTATTTTTATTATTTTCAATCCACTTTTTTTCAGTGACGGTTAAACTGTTTTGATCTTCCCTAGTGAAATAATAAAATACTGATCCTCCTACTAACAGTAGTAAAACAGTGATGAAAATTATTAAAAATTTTTTATTCACTAGTTTCACCTACATTTCCCCAAACTATCGTTTCTGATGATTTATGTTTATAACCGGCGATTGGATAATTTTTAGTATCATCAGAATCTAAAAATACTTGAATATCGTAATAATTTAAATTTTTCTTACTAATGCCTTCAAGAATTAAATTAGCATATTCTTTAGCTTTATCTTGTTCTACCCCATTTACGGTAATGGTAAAGTTTAAAATACGCCCTTCATTATGATAAGTCACTTTATCAACACCATCTTTACTACTAATACTTTCTTTAATTTCATCAATCGAACTATTAGAAATTTTGTGTTTTTCAATGTTATCTAAACGATGTCCATATTTATCGTTACCAAATGATGGGACAATAAAGAAAATCGTAAAGAATAGAATGACAACGGCTAACAAAATAATTAATCCAATAAGACATGATTTTTTATGATTTTTCATAAACTTTTCAATATTTTTCATAATTTCACCTCGATACTTTCATTATTATACTATAATTATATTATATTTTCAAATATTAACCAATAACATAAGGACTTTCATTAGTACCCTGGCCACTGACAATTTTGGTATTATTTTTTAAAGTAACTACCGGTCTAACATTTAATTTTTGATTACTACTAGCTCCCGCTAAAACTCCATTATTAATAGTCATTACTTGAGCATTTGCATTAGTAATGTATTCCGCACCATTTAAAATGGAATAATTGCTTAAATAATTATCATTAGTACAAGTTTCATTATTACAATTTATACCGTTAGCATTTTTATAATCTTCATACGTTAATAAAGTTACTTTAGAAGTATAGGCCTCGCTGCACTGATTATCTTCTGTTTTTATGCATGTACTGGAATTAGTAAGATATTTTTTCTGATTAAGGCTGTTATAATAAGTATCATTTAAATAATCTAAAGTATTAGAATCTGTTACATTCTGATTATTATCCCAAGGCATAGTAGTTACCTCAGTATTTTTAACTAAAGTTAAAGTACCATCTTCATTAACTTTTAAAATACGCCAAGTACTACCACTAAAATTGATATAATTATTAACATCTTGCCCCTTATAAATACCATTGGTGTTTTCGATATTGGAATTTTTTAAAAGCCATCCACCAGTAGTATTTAAACCTATTTCAGCTGCACAATTTTCACGATATTCATATTTATATTTTTGTTTTATCGTTTGATTAGTTGTTGCCTCATAAGTAATGACTACACATCCTTCGATATTTTTTGATGTTTTTCGCGGATCTTTGATATCGTCTTCATTGATATATCCGCCTTCAACATTAACCCCATCTAAAACACAGCCTTTAGTTAAACAAACTAAATTTAATTTTGTCTTTTTGCCTTCATTAGGTAAAATCGCCGTATTTTCATAAGAACACTCTTCAGCCGCTTTAACAATCGTTTTAATTTGATTCTCATAGGCTTTTTCGCGAGAATTTCGAATCACTGAATTTACAGCAGGAAAAACCACTAAAGCTACGAGCGATAAAATTACAATCACCGCAATTAGTTCAATTAGTGTAAAAGCTTTTCTATTCATATTACCACTTTTCCTATTCTATATTGATTATAAATTATTTACACTGTAAAGTCAATGCAAAGAAAAAAATAAAAGACCATAAATGGTCTTATCTAGTCATATGACTAGTATTTTCAAGGTTATTTGGAAGTTCTTGATATTTTTCTAATTGTTTAGCTACGCCAAAGACTAATACCCTATTATCAGGATCACTAGTGCGATAATAATCATTAGCGTCAGTATCTGGGCAAGTATAAAAACCTACAATTTTATCTCCTTTGGTAGGCACAATATTCGTTTCAATATCTGAGCCTGCTTTAACTTGATTAATAAAATCATTATAAGCATTTTCATCGGCAAAATTACCGACGTTTTGAAAAGCTAAATTGCCATTATAGACTCCTGATGCAAAAATTTCAATTTCATAGTGTCCATAAGCATCTTTATAATCGATTTTATTAGTAGCATTATAACTATCTTCGGCATTACGAACTTGTTTATCACCAACTTCTTTATCGGCATATTCACTAACTTTACCCATCATCGAATCATCTTTAAGATTATGCCCATAGATGACAGTAAAATCATCGCTTAAACCTTCATTATTACGAAAGTCTTTATAAATGCTACCTTTACTATTATTATTGCCATAAACATCATGATTTAAATAATAATCGTTATTATCTGTTTGCATCACTGGATAAGTTTGATTAAAGATTCCTGGGGCTTCTAAATAGGCTTTGACATTACCATCATAAGTATAAGGGGACTGCGCATAAGTTTCCGCTTCCGCTTCATATACTTGTTCTATTGGCGCATCATTAGTATGCGAAGAAACAAAGCTATCATTAGCTATATGATTGGCCAAATATGGAACACCAGGAACCCCTACAAGTGCGCCTACGATCGCAAGTGGGATTATTAATCTTTTGATTATTTTTTTAGCTAATTTAAATTTGGTTTTTTTCTGGGCAAATTCTCGACCCTTATCGGTAATTTTAATATACTTAATATTTTGCATCTTTAAACACTTCCTTTTCTACATCTTTATTTTTTTAGTTAATTTATCACAAACTAAATTATACATATTAAATAACATAACAGCAATCATTAGTAAAATAATAGCTAAAATAATTAAATTTGGCGTTAATAGTGTTAATGAGAATAACTTTCTTAAGAAAATAACCCCAAAAAGGAAAATACAAATTAATGAAACGAATAAAATCCTTCTTAAGTGATTAAATGGAATACTTATTCTATATAATAACATAAATCCGGTAAATCCGGTAAGTAAAACAGCTAATGTTGACACTTCGATTTCTGAAAGTCTAATAATTTCTGGTAAAATCATAATAATGATAATGTTTGACACAATCGTTAAAGCTGTTGGCAAAGACATTTTTAAAACATTGATTAAAATTCGCCCATTAATGCGGTCATTGTTGGGTTCTAAAGCTAAAATAAATGATGGAATACCAATCGTCACGACACTTGTTAAAGTAAGCTGAATGGGAATAAATGGATACGACATATTTAAAAATAAGAAAATTAAAGCTAGTAAGGTCGCATAAGTAGTTTTACAAAGAAATAATGAAGAAGATCTTTGTAAGTTATTT
>CANRBD010000086.1 GCA_947628765.1 uncultured Bacilli bacterium | reverse complement strand
AAAATAATATCATTAAAAATGAATAATAGGAAATACAATACTGACGTTATAACTCAAAATAACGCTAATATATTAAACATTTTAAAAATTTTCTTTAAAATTAAAAATTTATTTCAAAAATTATTTCAACAGAAAACCCCTAGAATAAAATCTAGGGGTTTGTCGACAGTCTGAAAAAACTCTATTTTAAAATAGAGTTTTATAGTTCGAATTGTGAATTATATAATTCAGCATAGAAGCCATTTTGCTCCATAAGTTCTTCATGACTACCTTGCTCAATGATGTTACCTTCTTTCATAACTAAAATTAAATCAGCATTTTTAATGGTTGAAAGACGGTGAGCAATAATAAATGATGTACGATTTTCCGTGAGCTTATCCATAGCTTTTTGGACTAATTCTTCAGTTCTAGTATCGACATTAGAAGTTGCTTCATCTAAAATCAAAAATGGCGCATCTTCAATCATTCCTCTGGCAATAGTAAGTAACTGTCTTTGACCAGCAGAAACGCTATCATTATCATTTATAATTGAATCATAACCTTTAGGTAAGGTTTTAATATAATGAGAAATGCCGACGGTATCACAAACTTCTTTTATTCGTTCATCACTAATATTTTCGCGGTTATAAGCGATATTTTCTCTAACAGTTCCATTAAATAACCAAGTATCTTGAAGGACCATGGTAAATAATTCATGAATATTTTCACGCGTTAAATCCTTAGTTGAAATACCATCAATTTTAATATCACCAGAATCAATATCGTAAAATTTCATAAGTAAATTAACCATGGTGGTCTTACCAGCACCAGTTGGACCGACAATCGCCACTTTTTGACCAGGAGATGCTTTCGCACTAAAGTTTTTAATTGTTGGTTTTTCATTGCCATCATATTTGAAAACAACATTATCAAATTCAATTTGACCTTTAACTTTATCTTTAGCTAAATAGTTTTTAATATTAGCTTCGGATTTCATCTCTTCTTCATCGGCAAATTCAAATACTCTTTCAGAAGCCGCGGCAGTTGATTGTAATGAAGTAAAGCCTTGGGCAATTTGTGAAAGTGGTGATGTAAATAGTCTAACATAAAGAATAAAGGCCACAATCACTCCGAAACTAATCACGTTATTCATAGTAAGTAAAGCTCCAACAATACAAACAGCAACATAACCAAAGTTACCAACAAAGTTCATAATTGGCATCATTAAACCTGATAAAAATTGACTTTTACGATTAGCTTCATAAACTTTATGATTATATTCATCAAATTTTTTACTAGCTTCTTTATTACCGTTATAAGCTTTAACGACATTAAGTCCAGAGTAAATTTCTTCGATATGACCATTTAAATTACCAAGTTCAACTTGCCTAGCTAAGAAGTACTTTTGGCTACGGCTTAAAATAAGACTCATAAAACCAAAACCAATCAAACTAGCTAAAATAGCCGTTACAGCCATAATCCAATTAGTGACAAACATCATGATTATCGTACCGATAAATAAGGTAATCGCACTAACTAAAGATGCGAGTGATTGGTTCATGGAAAAAGCAATCGTATCGACATCGTTAGTTACTCTTGATAAAACATCACCAGTTTGATGTTTATCAAAATACTTAAGTGGGAGTTTATTAATTTTAACGGCGATATTTTGACGTAATCTTCTAGCGAATTTATTCGATACGGTCGCCATAATAACGGCCTGAATATAAGTAAATATCGCGCTTAATAAAT
Source organism: uncultured Bacilli bacterium (assembly GCA_947628765.1). Taxonomy (GTDB): domain Bacteria; phylum Bacillota_I; class Bacilli_A; order RF39; family UBA660; genus Coprosoma. The sequence goes on along the minus strand of CANRBD010000086.1, from coordinate 2,601 downwards.
AAAGTGATAACAAGAATAAAGCAATACCTTTAATGGCATCCATATCCATAACTGGTTTAATTACTTCTTTAATGCTTTTAGGCATTTTATCTAAAGCTTTATAAATTTTTTCCGCATCACTATTTTTATCCATTTTAGGCATCATTTCGGCCATTTTCATTTGATCAGCTACCGAAATTGTCACTCCATCAATGACAATATCACTAGGAATGTGACCAGGAGTGAAATTATTTTGAACTTCTTTAGCTAATTTTTCAGCATTTTTTGTATTAACTGATAAACCTTTAGTAATTTCATCAGTTAAATCAGATAGTCTATTGGGCGTTATAATTGAAAGAACAGAGCCTAAAGCCGCTAAGGTTAAGGCAATGACAATTAATAAAGTAAATCCATGCAATTCTCTAAATAAACGCATAATCGCTTTTTTGAAATCTTTAGCTTTTTCTGAAGGTCTTGGTCCCCTACCATGTGGTCCACGGGGTCTATTTTCATTAGACATTTTCTAATTCCTCCTTTGTAAGTTGGGATAAAGCGATTTGTTTATAGACTTCGCAAGTTTCTAATAAATCTTTATGCGTCCCGATACCAACACAAGTACCTTTATCTAAAACGACAATTTTGTCTGCATTCATAATTGTTCCAATTCTTTGAGCAACAATTAAACTAGTAGCATCTTTAGTATATTTTTTAAGTTCACGTCTTAAGGTAGAATCGGTTTTATAATCTAAAGCGGAAAAACTATCGTCAAAAATATAAATTTCGGGATCTCTGGCAATCGCTCTAGCAATAGCAAGTCTTTGTTTTTGTCCACCAGAGATATTGGTTCCGCCAGCGGCGATATGAGTATCATACTTATTATCCATTTTAGTTACAAATTCTTCCGCTTGCGCAATTTTAACGGCATCTTTTATTTTATCGTTATCTATTTCTTTACCATTATCGCCATAAGCGACATTATCATTTACCGTACCACTAAACATTACGGCTTTTTGCGGAATATAGCCGATAATATTATGGAGTAACTGACCGGTATAATCTTTAACATTAATGCCATCAACTAATATTTCACCTTCGGTAACATCATAAAAACGTGGTACTAAATTGATAAGGGTTGATTTACCAGACCCAGTTGAACCGATAAAAGCTACGGTTTCACCTTTATTTACTTTAAAAGAAATATTTTTAAGGACATATTCTTCAGCGTCAGTATATTTAAAGGAAACATTTTTAAATTCGACAGTTCCTGTTTCATTGGTCGTTTTTTCATTAACCTTGCCATCAGTTATCATTTCTTTCGTATCTAATACTTCGTTAATACGTTTAGCTGATACCGAAGCTCTTGGAATAATCATGAAAATCATGGCAAGCATCAAGAATGACATAATTACTTGCATCGCGTAACTTGAAAAGACAATCATATTACCAAAAATAGTAAGTTTATCACTCATTAAAGCGCCATCGATTAAATAAGCCCCAACAAAATAAATTGAAAGTGTGAGCAAATTCATGACTAAATACATAACCGGCATCATAATAGAAAACATTTTCTGGTTAAAACTTAAAGTTTTGGTTAAAGCGTCATTTGGCTTACGGAATTTATTTTCACTGTATTCTTCCGCATTAAAAGCTCTTACAACTCTAATACCATTTAAGTTTTCTCTAGTAACACCATTTAATCTATCAGTAAGTCTTTGAACAATTTTAAATTTTGGAAAGACGATTACTAAGATAACCGCAATAGTCGATAGTAAAATAACTACCGCCACCGCTGTTAAAGCACTCCACTCCCAGCTTTTATTTAATATTTTCGTAATGGCCCAAACAGCGGTAATCGGAGCTTTGATAAGCATTTGAAGTCCCATGGCTAAAACCATTTCCATTTGCGTGATATCATTAGTAGTTCTGGTAATTAAACTACCTGCTTCAAATTTTTTAACCTCTTCCATACCTAAATTTTGAACTTTAGTAAATATTTTCTTTCTTACTCTAAGTGAGAAACTAGCGGCAATATGAGAAATAAAGTAACCGACAATTATCGCCGCAATTAAACTACCAAAAGCACATAAAAGCATGTAGCCACCATTTAGTAAAATATCAGACATTTTACTGCCTTCCGTCTGCACTAAAACCGTGATTTCTGACATATAATCAGGTAATTTTAAATCAAGCCAAACTTGAAATGAAATTAAAATTAAACTGAAAAAAGCAAATAAAACATCTCTTTTTGTTAAATTTTTAAACAATCTAAACATTAAATCTTCCTCCTTTTATTATCTTATTATATTTATTAGTGAAATAAAACCCTTTTGTTAAAGGGCGCTACATTTAATATGGCGTTCTAGGGCAGATTCGAACTGCCGACCTATCGCTTAGGAGGCGATTGCTCTATCCAGCTGAGCTACTAGAACATATACCAATTATAACACAAAAATAAAAAGACATAAAGCCCTACTATTTTATAAAGTATTTGCCATCATTAATTAAAAATTTAAAGAAAAAGCAGGAAAATAAATTCCTGTCTTTATATAAAAAGCTAACGCATCAATAAAAAGAAATATAATAATCATAATAATAAAATAATAAAAATAAAAAGAAATGTTG
>CANRBD010000085.1 GCA_947628765.1 uncultured Bacilli bacterium | reverse complement strand
CATTTATTTACTTCCTTTCATTATCTTGATTATAGCATATTCCAAGATAAAATGAAAAGTTCGTTCATGACAAAAAAGGGGCTGTTGGGAAATTAAGTGATTAATTTCTTGACAGTTTCTTTTCTTTTGGCTTTACATATGGAAATTTTTCTTTGTGTAAACTATTAGGAGTTTTCCAACAATTTCTTTTAAATTTATTATCTTCAAAAGATTCAAAATATCTTCTTATGTTTACTCCTAAACACATTAGCATAATTTCTGCTGAAACCTTTTCTAATCCTCGTCTTCTTATTCTATCGTAATTCATGTTATTTTTGATTTGTCCAAAAGTTCCTTCTACTTGTATGCTTCTATTTACTCGTATTTCAATTCCCTTTGGACTTAACAGATTATTTCTTGCTTCTTCTTTTAATAATTCATATTCAGGAATTAATTCATGATATCGGTAATCGTATTCTTTATGTTTTAATTTTGCTTTGCATTTATAGGAATATTTACATTCATTACATCCAACAAATTTATATAATTTTCCATCCTTATTAATTCTTCTATGGTAATAATCAAAAGGAACTTCTTCTCCAATACAAGTATTTAAACACATCGTTCCATCATCAAACGTATAAAACAATTGAGGTGATTTTCCACTCGTTTCTCCTTCCCATTGTTGAAATTTTACATAGTTTTGAATTTTATGTTCTTGCATATATTTATAATTATCATAATTTCCATAACCAGCATCATCACATTCATTTGGAGGGTAAGAACAATAATATTTAAAATATAAGTCATTCATTGGTATAAAAGTTTTGATATCATTTCTTTCCTGAAAGACTCCATACATTACAATTAATAAAGAAGATACTAGTACTTGTACATTATAAGCAGCATGAAAATCATGACTTAATTTAGAGTAATAATCTTCTTTTAATACCATTGCTGTTGCATCATAATCTGTTTTAAAATAAGAATTTCTATTTTTGCCACATATTCTTTCTTTTTCTTCATACTCTAATAATTTCATTAAATAAGTGTATCCTAGTCTATAATTTTTTTGCTCTTTGGTTAATCTTTTGCCTTTTCCATGAGGAATTTGATTCACATCTATTTTGTTATTTTTAGCATAATCTTGAAGATCATCACTATATGTCTTTGAATCTATAAGTGTCTTAGCATTAAAGTTATCATAACCTATTTCTAATAATAATTTTTTGATTTTTTTATCTAATTTATCATGAAATTTGATTGGTTTCCAAACAAATTTATATTTATTAGCGTTTGCTTCTATTTTAGTTCCATCTAAAAAGACATCAATGATTTCTAATTTGAATTCTTTGATTATTTGTTTAGTTATACAGGTAAATATTTCATATTGATTGGGGACTATGTATCTATTTATAAAATCTCCAATAACCGTATAATTTGGTATTTGTCCTTCCATGATATAGCTCACTCTTATATCAAAAATACATTTATCTTCAATATCTCTAAGAGAGGCATTAAATTTAGAAAAACAAAATAGAATTGCTGCAAATAAATGAGCAGGGTTATAACCTATACGACCTTTACACTTATTATCTTTATACTTTACATTTTCAATAATTTTTCCTACTCCTGAATTTTCCAAAAAAAGCATAAATTTATCTATTTTTTCAAATTCTACATTACATTTTTCTGAAGGTACTATGAAAAATGACCTTTTTATGTTAAAATATCCCATGTGATACAACTCCTTGAACAAGATTATTGTATCACATATGGCCTAGAAAGTATTATATTTTCTAGGCTTTTAAATTCAACTCAAAAAAAAGGAACTGTCAAGAAATTAATTACTTAATTTCCCAACAGCCCCTTTATTTTCCCTCTATAATACCCAAATCAATTAACATAATACTGATAAGAGATAGAGCATTAAAATAATGATTTTTCTTAAAACATTCTTCTTCTTTTCGAAAAACCATATTATTGATATGTTTAAATTGAGATGTATCATAATTTTTAATACCATAAGAATTTAAACTTTTATTCATATTTTCAATAGCAAATAAAACCGTTTTATCACTCATTTTTTGAATAGTATATCTAGAAGAACCAAAAGTTCTTTTGCACTCTTTGCTTGTGAAAATTTTTTTTTGATAAAATCTCTTAGTAAAATGAGATAAATTATAAGCCTCATGGCAAGGGTAACTTAAAAGCAAAAGCCCATTCATTTCGTAACCATTATCCCATGCATTAGAGAATGTATCTAACGCAATACGATAGTTTTCAATGTTAGTAGAATCGTCTTCGATATTTGATTTATCTCTATCCCATAGAATATAAATAGGCACGTTTTTGAGACTTTGATGATATTCCTCTTTTAGCAAGTTGTACAATTTATCTTTATATATTTCATCATCAATAATTGATTTGATACTAGAACTTTTGGTATTTGCCACAATAACTGTAGAATTTTTATTAAATTTATTTTGAAATTCATACTGAATTATTCTATTTCTCTTTATTGGAACATAATTATATTCTAAAATGTCAACAAAAATATGTTTCAATAATCTAAATTCATCTTCTTCACCCTCAACTACAACAATTACTTTTCCAATAGATTTGTTCTTATTTATCTTTAAATTCTTTATTGTAAGTTGGCAATCCATTAAACACTCCATTAAGATACATTTTTTCAAGATTTTGTGATTCCCTAGGATTTTCATCAGAGAATCTTTTGACCATAGTACCTTTTTTAGCACTAAATTCAAACGAATAAATTTGATCAGGCCTCAAAATAGAGTTATCTAATAAATTAGTTGAATGAGAAGTGAAAAAGAGTTGAGAATCTTTGCTATTATTAAAGAAATATTTAATTAATGCTTCTTCTAATTCATTGTGAAGTCCACTACTAAATTCATCAATAATTAACATACAATTATTTTTTGTAGCAAAATAAATCGGTAGAATACAATGAACAAAAGATTGATTTCCAGCAGATTCTAAAGGTAAAGGCATAACAAAATCAGTACCTTTTTTCTTTAGTCCAATTATTTCTTTATCAGATTGAATAACTATACTACTATCAATATTAAAAGACTGTTTTCTAAAAACAATTTCACTATTATATCCAATTTTATTTATCAAATCATTTAATTTTTTTTCATCTTCTTTCTTTGCGTAATCAATAATTGATTGCTCTGATATACGGGAAGGATTATAAGAAATGATTTGTTGTTTTAGACAATTGATATATATAGAGTTCTTTAGAAAATTAAACCATTCGTTTAAAATAGGATCACCATTAAATCTGGTGTTATAATACTCAAGTTTTACTAAAGAGAGATTGTCACTAATGTCTTTTGTATTTTTCTCTTCTCCAAAATTAGTTAAGCCACTATTATTTAATCGATCAAGCTTTAAAACATTATCGATTAACAATCTTTCTATCTCAATATTGTTTCCATCAAAAGTAACTTCATACAAAATAGAATGTCCTTGAACACAAAAAGAAAATGATAAACTGTATTTAGTTCCTTTTGTGTACATGGATTTTTTTGTAATAAAATTTTGTTCAGCATTTTCTAACAGCAAATTTAAGAGAAGTAGAATAGAATGTAATAATTGCGTTTTTCCTGAAGCATTTTCACCAACTAATAATGCGCCTTTAAGAATCCTGTTGCTTCCGACATTAGTTTCTTCTAATATCCGATAATTGGTAGCCTTAAAATCAAAGATAGTCCTTTCAATAAAAGTAGTATAATCTTTCAATATAATACCTGTTAACATAAAACATCCCTCACTAATATTATATTACAAAATAGTAAAAAAATTACGCAAATAAATAAATAAGTGTAAAAAATTTACTTTATTTTACAAAACTTTGGAAAGAAAGTCAACAACAAGTAGAAAAAAGTTAAAAATTTTAAAATATGGATATTCAAAAAATGTCCTTGTAAAATTTGCTATTTTAAGTACTTTATGCTACAATATGCAACGTTGTAGTAAAAAAATTAGTTTTTAAGGGGGAATTTTTAAATGGCTTTAACAAAAAAAGAATTACTAGAGTTAAGAGAACAAATATTACAATTGAAAGAGTTTCAGAAGGTTGAAGAATTATTACCGAGAGAATCGGCATATCAATTTCTATATCGTTGCAATAGCAATCGCTTAGATAAATATGCCCTAAACTACTTGGGAAGAAAATATACTTTTGGAGAACTATTTGCGAAAATCGATACGGTTGCCAAAGCCTTCCAAGAAAAAGGAATTAAGGCCAATGATACTGTTGCCATGGCTATGCTATCGACACCTGAAGCGATTATTTCGTTTTATGCTCTAAATAAAATTGGAGCCTTAGTCTATATGGTCAATGCTACTCATGAGAAAAAGTCAATCGAAGAAGAACTTCACGATGCTAAGGCTAAAGCACTAGTTGTAAACAGTATCTTTTACGATAAAGATATGAT
>CANRBD010000084.1 GCA_947628765.1 uncultured Bacilli bacterium | reverse complement strand
TGGGTTATGAACCAATAAGGTCATAATGAAAAGATAGAGAACAAGTATTATTCCTCTAAGTTAATCTTAGGAAAAATATGCAAGCCTGAGACTGTGCTTTAGTAAAAGGATATAAAAAGGAAATTTTAATAATTGAATTTATATATCATACTTTGAAAAAGTGAAGTTTTGTTGGAGCTTGTTTGCTTTGTCAATTATTATTTAGTAGGTAGGAAGAAATTCCGAGGGAAGGTAAGGGGAATATAAATCCAAATTTTATATTTGGTAGGGATAATATTAGTTAGTTTGGAGTTTGTTTAAGGATTCTCGTAGCTCTCGCCTCAAGGCAACAATACGAACAACGTGGTCGATGTGAACAGCAACGGTAACTTGAACAACGGCAACGCGAATGACACTAACGGCGGCGTGGTGCCTAGCTCTCTAAAGACTATGGGTTATGAACCAATAAGGTCATAATGAAAAGATAGAGAACAAGTATTATTCCTCTAAGTTAATCTTAGGAAAAATGTGCGAGTCTGAAACTGTGCTTTAGTAAAAGGATATAAAGGGAAATTTTAATAATTAAATTTATATAACATACTTTGAAAAAGTGAAGTTTTGTTAGAGCTTGTTTCGAAAATAAAGGCAGTACCTTAACTATAAATAATTTAGCTTAATTTAAAAAGCTGATAAATTTTATAGTAGTGGGTATTGTCTTTTTTCTAAATTTAAAGTTATCAAATAGCTAAAAGGAGGGAAAAATGAAATTAAAAGAAGTTTATAGTGAATATAAAGAAAAATATAAAGACTATATAATTTTAATAAAATGTGGCAATTTTTATGAAGTTTTAGGCGAAAATGCTTATGTTGTAAATAGAATATTTGGATACAAAATAAAAGAATTATCCAATATTAAAAAAGCCGGCTTTCCAATATTAGCTTTAAATAAAGTTACTAGCCGATTAGATAAATTAAAAATAAATTATATTATATATGAAAATGGGAGTATTACTAAACGCAAATTTAATTTAAACAAATATAAACATTTTTTTGATGCGCCTAGTATTGCAGATAGAATAGAACTTATTTATCGCAAATTATTAGAACGAAAAAATGATAATATCGAATTATTATTAGAAAAGATTGAGGAAATGTTATGAAGGATAAGTTAATGATTGCCGACAGTATAAAAAAGATGATTACTAGATTAGATACGGTGGTTGTAAATTTTCCAAGAAGTGAATATGTTCTTAGAGATAATATTATGAAAACATGTTATGAGATGTTAGAGCTTGTTTATCTCGCAAACACTATTAATGATGATAGTAGAATTATGTATCAAAGACAAGTGATTGCCAAAATAAAGATGATAGATTTTTATTTGAAAATAAGCATGGATAAGAAATATTTATCATATAAAAAGTATGTTAAATTAGGCAATTTCTTAATTAATATTTCGAAAGAACTATATGGGTGGCTTAACTATGAAAAGAGTAGGTAATATATATGATAAAATGATATCGATTGAAAATATTAAATGGACTTATAATAGACAAGTTCGTTTAAACACTAAAAATCGACATAAAATTTATAAATTTGATAATTTTTATACTGTGAATTTATGTAATATCCAAAATTTGTTACAAAATGGTTATAAGTGTGGGCAATATAATATTTTTTTAATTCGTGAAAGTAAATATCGTATTATTATGAGTCAACAAATAAAGGATAAAGTCATTAATCATTTAGTTGGTAATACTTTAATCCATTTTTTAGATAAAAGTTTAATTGATGGTAATATTGCGACGAGAATTGATAAAGGTACGCATTTTGGTATAAAAATGTTAAAAAAATATTTAAATCAAATTAAAGACAAACCGGTGTATGCTTTAAAATTTGACATTTCTAAATATTTTTATAATATTGATCATGAAATGCTTAAAAAATTATATCATGGCAAGTTTAAAGATAAGAAATTTCTAGCACTTTTGGATCAAATTATTGATACTACTAATGCCGATTATGTTAATTATCATATTCAAAAATTAATTGATGAAGAGTGTGAATTTATAATGAATTCTAATATGCATCCAAAAGAAAAAAACAAAAGACTTAATGAGCTTAAGAAAATTCCACTATATAAAAAAGGTAAAGGTTTGCCGATTGGTAATTTGACTAGTCAAATTTTGGCGGTATTTTATTTAAATGAATTAGATCATTATATTCAAGATAAAATGGATGTTAAATATATTAGATATATGGATGATGGGGTATTACTTTCAAATGATAAAGAATATTTAAAAGAGTGTTTTGAGAAGATAAAAGAAATTATCGAAAAGTATCATTTGAAACTCAATAATAAAACGGCGATTATAAATGTCAGTAAAAACGGTTTAGATTTCTTAGGGTTTAGGTTTTATATTATTAATAATAAAATTGTTATGAAACTAAGAACTAATATTAAAAGGCGATTTAAAAGAAAAATGAAAAAAGTTCGTCAGTGTAAATATTCAGAAGAAAAAAGTTTATCAATTATCAGTAGTTATCGAGGACATTTACAGTGGGGTAACTGCTATAATTTATTAAGTAAAAATGGTTTATAAATTGCAGTTATATGAATAATGATGTATAATTTAATTGGGTGATATGATGTTAAAAATTAGTGATGATTGGCAGGATTATGAATGTTTGGATGCCGGCAATGGTGAAAAATTAGAAAAATGGGGTAAAACTATTTTAAGAAGACCTGATCCGCAAGCTATGTGGGAAACAACTTTTGATGATAAATGGCTTAAAGCTGAAGGAATTTATCACCGTTCTAATAAAGGTGGCGGTTATTGGGAATTCAAAAAGGAGTTACCTCTTAATTGGCAAGTGCATTATAAAGAACTAACATTTAAAGTAACACCAACTAATTTTAAACATACGGGATTGTTTCCTGAGCAAGCGGTTAATTGGGACTTTATGATGGATAAGATTAGAAAATCTAATAGAGAAATAAAGGTACTTAATTTATTTGCTTATACGGGCGGGGCGACTATGGCTTGCGCGAAAGCAGGAGCCGCAGTGGTACATGTTGATGCTTCTAAAGGTATGACTTTATGGGCTAAAGAGAACATGCAATTATGTGGTTTAGAACATGCGAGTATTAGATTTATTGTCGATGATTGCTTAAAATTTGTAAAACGTGAACAAAGGCGTGGCAATAAATATGATGCGATTGTTATGGATCCTCCAAGCTATGGTAGAGGACCTAATAAAGAAGTATGGAAATTTGAAAAAAATATTGCAGTATTACTAGAAGAATGTTTAAAAATTTTAAGTGATAAGCCGCTATTTTTATTAATTAATTCATATACTACTGGTGTTTCTAATATTGTTTTAGGTAATATGCTAAAAACTAAAATGCTCCCACTTTATCCAAATGGGAAAGTAGAAACAGGTGAAATTGGTTTACCTATAACTAAAAGTGATTTAATTTTACCATGTGGAATATATGGAAGATGGGAAAGTAATGATTAAACTTATATATGAAGATAATCATTTGTTAGTAGTTGAAAAACCTATTAATATTCCTGTTCAAGCTGATTATAGTAAGGATAAAGATCTACTTACTATGTTAAAAGAGTACCTTAAAGAAAAATATCATAAACCAGGTAATGTTTATTTAGGTTTGGTGCATAGACTTGATAGACCAGTTGGTGGTATTATGGTGTTTGCTAAAACAAGTAAGGCTGCGGCTAGATTAAGTAAACAAATTAAGGATAAAACTTTTAAGAAAACTTATATTGCTGTTGTGAATGGCAAGGTTGATTTAGAAGGAACAATGAAAGACCAACTGGTTAAAGATAAAAAAACAAATATTACTAAAGTATCATTAGTAGGGAAAGAGGCCATTTTAAATTATAAAAGATTAAACTATAAAGAAAATTTTTCTTTAGTTAAAATAAATTTAATTACTGGTAGATCACATCAAATTCGCGTGCAGTTTGCTAGTAGAAATCATCCATTATATGGCGATCAAAAATATAATTTAAAACCTGAAAAAGGACAAATTGCTTTATTTGCTAAAAAAATAGAATTTATTCACCCTACCACTAATGAATTACTAACTTTTGAATTAGAAAATCCAAATAGATATCCTTTTAACATATTCGAATAAGAATATGTTTTTTTTTGAAAAAATTTAAAGAAAAAAGCAGGAATTTAAAATTTGATAGGGTATGTTTTATATGAAGGGGCTAGAAAGGAGAATTTAAATGAATTATTACCAAAATATAAAAGATATTTTAATTAAGAATGAAATTTATAAACAAGTAAAAGATTATTCTAAAAATAAACATGATTTAGAAAGCTATTATGAAGTAGGTAAACTTTTAATTAAAGCCCAAGGGGGAGAAAAACGCGCTAAATATGGTAACAAGCTTATTAAAGAATATTCTTTAAGATTAACTCAAGAACTTGGTAAAGGGTATACTTATACTAATTTAAGCAGAATGCGTCAGTTTTA
>CANRBD010000083.1 GCA_947628765.1 uncultured Bacilli bacterium | reverse complement strand
AAAAAAATCAAGTTCTTTCTGCGGCTCGTACATGGGGAATGGAACATTTAAATTCCGCAAAAGCTGATGATCAAAATACCAGTATATCAATAAAAGAACTTAAAAAACAAGGCTATTTAGATGATAAAGAGTTAGTGGATATGGTTAAAAAAAATAATATCGAAGATAACGTAGTTTGTATAAAATATGAAAATAACCAATATATTTATAGTTATGAAGGAGAAAAAACATGCGCAAAGTAAATGGATTTACCTTATTAGAAATTTTAGCAGTGGTTATTATTTTGGGAATTATCGCTATCGTTACCACTATTTATATCAATGATATCATGAATAATTCACGTGATTCGTTAAATGAATCACAAAAAGAACTTATTTTAGATTCGGCGAAAAAGTGGGGTAATTTTCACGATGAAGCTTTGCCAATGGAAGGCACATGTACTTTACCAGTTTCACAGTTAGCTGATGATGGCTATATTGATAGTGATGATATTATCGACCCAACTACTAATAAAGAAATACCAGTTTGTATTGAAATTACTTATAATGATGGAAAATATAGCTATAAATATACTGAAAAAACATGTGAACATACTTGTAAATAACAAATATTTGACTAAAAAGTGCAAAAAAACGAAAAAAATGTGACAAAATACTTGTCAAAACACATAAAATAAGGTATACTTAAAAAGTCAAATATTTCAAATGGGCCTGTAGCTCAGTTGGTTAGAGCACACGCTTGATAAGCGTGGGGTCGCAGGTTCAAGTCCTGCCAGGCCCACCATTTTTGTTTGGCCTGTTGGTGAAGCGGTTTAACACACATGCCTTTCACGCATGCATTCACGAGTTCAAATCTCGTACAGGCTACCAATTTTGTTTAAAATTTGATTTTTATATAAATACAATGAAGTGGACAGTAGCATAAACCACCTTATTTATAGAAAGCCAGAACGATGGAAGCTGGCAATAAGCCTTATGTGAATAACACCACCGAGTAATTTATCTGAAATATAGAGTAGGATAAGTCGGCTGTAATCCGTTACCATATTTACGTTTCTATTAGGAAACTATAGAGAGATCACGTTAGTGATAAGTAAGGTGGTACCGCGAATTACAGTTATTCGTCCTTATAAGGATGTTTGACTGTTTTTTGTTATTTGCCTAATTAGCTCAGTTGGTAGAGCAAACGGCTGTTAACCGTTGGGTCGTAGGTTCGAGTCCTACATTAGGCGCCATATCTGCTCAATTAGCTCAGTTGGTAGAGCAAACGGCTGTTAACCGTTGGGTCGTAGGTTCGAGTCCTACATTGAGCGCCATCTGCCTGATTAGCTCAGTCGGTAGAGCAAACGGCTGTTAACCGTTGGGTCGTAGGTTCGAGTCCTACATCAGGCGCCATTTAGAATATTAAGTAGGTCGTAGGTAATTTCCTACTTGATCTACTTTTTTTAATATAAGGAGGAAAAAACATGGGAAAATTTACCAAAGAAATGGTTGACGATTATGCCGACAAACTATTAATCGGTCTTACCGAAGAAGAAAATAAAATGGTTTTAGATGAATTTGATATTATCGATAAAAATATCGATTTAATCAATGAAATACCAAATATTAAAGAAGTAGAACCAATGACTCATGCTTTAGATAATTTTGAAGCTTCTTTAAGAGAAGATGTTATTGAAGAGTCTATTCCAATCGATGATTTACTTGCTAACTGTGATCAAACAGCAGGTAGTGAAGTTGAAGTACCAAGGACGGTGGGATAATATGTATATGGATAAAACAATCGAAGAAATTCATGAAAAATTAAAAAATGGCGAAGTTACTAGTGAAGAATTAATTAAAGAATCACTTCAAAAATCACATGAATTACAAGAAAAATGTAATGCTTTTGTGACGATTTTAGATGATGCCGAGCCTAGGGAAGTTACCGATGACATGCTTTCAGGGATTCCTTATGGTGTTAAGGATAACTATAGTACTAAAGGTATTTTAAGTACCGGTTCTTCAAATACTTTAAAAGACTATGTGCCATTTTTTACGGCGACAGCCATTGAAAATTTAGAAAAACATGGAGCAGTAGCTACTAATAAAACTGTTTTAGATGAGTTTGGCATGGGTGGTACTGGAACTACTGGTCATACGGGAACGGTTAAAAATCCTTGGGATCTTTCAAGAATGTGTGCTGGTTCTTCGGCAGGTAGTGCCGCTGCGGTAGCTTATGGTGTGTATCCTTATGCAACTGGTAGTGATACTGGTGATTCGATTAGAAAACCAGCCGCTTACTGTGGTATTGTCGGTTATAAACCAACTTATGGGATGATTTCTAGGTATGGCTTATTTCCATTTGCTAGTAGTTTAGATCACTGCGGAGCTTTAACTAGAAGTGTAAAAGATGCCGCGATTGTCGTCGATGCCATGAAAGGTAAAGATAAATATGATATGACTTCTTGGGATTCTACCAATATTCATCTTTATGATAGTATTGATGGAAAAGTTAAAGGTAAAAAGTTATGTTATATTAAAGAAATGTGTGATATTAATTTATTCCCAAATGCTGATGATGAACTTAAAGAACATTTAAGTAATTTCATGGAAAAAATAGAACTATGCAAAAAAATAGGCATGGATGTTGAAGAAGTATCAGTTGATCAAACTTTATTAAATGCTCTTCCTTCTACCTATGTTGTTATTTCATGCGCTGAAGCAACTTCTAATATGTCTAATTTAACGGGCTTTATCTTTGGACCAAGAGCTGAAGGCGACAAATACGATGAAGAGATGAAAAATTACCGTACTCAAGGTTTTTCACCACTTATCAAAAGAAGATTTGTTATCGGTTCTTATGTCTTACAATCACAAAATAAAGATCGTTACTTCCACAATGCTCAAAGAGTAAGAAGACTTTTAGTCGACACATGGAAAGATTTACTTAAAAAATATGATGCCGTTATTTTACCTGTTGGCTCTGGACCAGCTAAAAAATTAGAAGGTTCTAAAGATATTTTGGACCCAAATGCGGCGGTTTTAGAAGATCATTTACAAATTGGTAACTTTGGTGGTTTTCCATCAATTACCATTCCTGATGGTTTTATCGATGGTCTTCCAGTAGCTTTAAATATTACGGGAAATTGTTATGATGACGAGAATGTTTTAAATATTGCCTATGCCTTAGAAAGTGAAATGGGCTATAAAGGTCAAACGGTAAAGGAGGGCAAATAATGGATAATTATATAGCGCTTATCGGACTAGAAATGCACTGTGAAATTAGTGAAACTAATACTAAAGTTTTTTCAAGTGCCGAAAACTCATATAAAGAAGATGCCAACACCAACGTAAGACCAGTCGATATGGGCTTTCCGGGAACCCTTCCAGTTGTTAATAAAGAAGCGGTAAGACTAGCTTTAATGGCTAGTATGATTTTAAAATGCACTCAGCCCGAATATTTATATTTTGAAAGAAAAAATTATTATTATCCTGATCTTCCTAAAGGTTTTCAAATTACGCAAGAAACGAAACCAGCGCCTATTGGTAGCTATGGAAGTTTAACTTTTGAATGTAATGGTGAAGAAAAAACCGTTCGAATTAATAATTTACACTTAGAAGAAGATGCAGCTTCATCTGATCATTCACCTGAAGGCACAAGAATTAATTATAACCGTGCCGGCGTGCCACTTTTAGAGTTAGTTACCGAACCTGATTTACATTCAGCTGATGAAGCCGTGGCTTTCCTAGAGACAATGCGTTCAATTTATCAGTATGCCGGTATTAGTGAAGCTGATAGTAAAAAAGGTCAAATTAGATGTGATGTTAATGTTTCTCTAATGGAAAAAGGTAAAGATGAAAAAGATCCTAAAAACTGGGGCACAAAAATTGAAATTAAAAATGTAAACTCCTTTGGTGGTGTTAGAGATGCCATTAATTATGAAATTGAAAGACAACTTGAACTTATCGAAGATGGTAAATATGATGAAATGGAGCAGCAAACACGCCGCTGGGATGAGGAAACAGGAACAACGAAATTTATGCGTAGTAAAGTTGATGCTATCGATTATAAATACTTTGTGGAACCAAATATTCCGAAGATTAAATTATCTAAAAAATGGTTAGAAGAAATTAAAGCTCAAATTCCGCGTTTAGCTAACGAAAGAAAAGAAGATTACATAAATGATTATGGTATTTCGGAATATGATGCGACAATTTTAGTTAAAGAAAAAGCTTATGCGGACTTTTATGAAGAAACCATTAGCTTAGGCGCTGATCCTAAAGCGGCTTCTAACTGGATTACGACTAACTTACTTGGTAGTTTAAATAAACTTGAACTTACAATGGATGATATTACTCTTACGCCAGCCATGCTTGCTGAATTAATCGAACTTATAAGTAGTGGCAAAATATCTTCAAAACAAGCGAAAGATGTTTTTGCTGATGTGCTTACAAGCGGAAAAACCCCAAAAGAAGTTGTTAAAGAAAAAGGTATGGAACAGATGAGCGATGCTGGTGAAATTGTTAAAATTGCTAATGAAGTTTTAGATGAAAATCCTGATGTTATTGAGCAATATAAAAAAGGCCGCACGAATGTGGTTGATTATTT
>CANRBD010000082.1 GCA_947628765.1 uncultured Bacilli bacterium | reverse complement strand
TGTTCGGCTCTTCCTTGTTTATCTGTTTGGGTTACATTTGTTATTAATATTTCCCATTTACTGGTTATATTAGTTGTTCCACTTATATTTAAGTTTGTTAAAAAGGCTCCATATGCTACTGTCATTACACATACTATTGTTATTAACCCCATTATTATATATTTCTTATTATTGTTCCTTTTCATGTTTGCCTCCTATTTTTATAAAGATGTTGCCGATTTTTTATTTTTCCTCTATATTTAATAATATACGTAATACGTATATTTGTCAATACCCGTGTTACGTATATTGTACATTTAATGTGGTGAATTTCATGAGGTTACAAAGGATTAAAGATTTAAGAGAGGATAACGATTTAAAACAAATTCATTTAGCTAAAATTCTTAACGTATCACAAGCCCAATATTCTAGGATTGAAAATGGAGAAAATGAAATAACTTTAGATAGTTTAATCAGATTAGCTAAATTTTATAACACCAGCACTGATTATATTTTAGGCTTAACCAACGAAAGACACGTTTATCCCAAAAAGAAAAACATCACGAATATATCTAATCCATAATGTTTTTCTTTTTGTATATAGATTGTTTGTGCTTTTATGATTAACTAGTAGTTAGAACTTTTTTTATGCCATTTTTTTCTTATATAATCGATATCGTCTGTGATTAAATCAAACATTTTATTTATCTTATTGATATCCATATGTATCACCTTTTTTATACTAGCATATTTTCATTTATTATTGTTTGATTTCGACAATACTTATCAAAATTAGAACTTTATAAAATTTTATAGCAAATTTTTAACTTTTATAGTATAATTAAGATGGTGTTAATATGAAATATCCTATAGGGGCCATTAAAAAATATAATACATATGGGAATAGAGGGATGGGGCTTGAAGCTGATATCGGTGAAAGCAACAAATTTTATCGTGTTAATGATATTGCCATCATCCATAAAAAACCAACTCCAATTACAATATCTAAAGTAGATTATCCATCAAGATTAGAAGCTGTAATTAGAGAAGGTTATTTTAGGACGCCATCCACAACTGATTATAATGGCATATATAAAGGAAAATATATCGACTTTGAAGCTAAAGAAACAACTCATAAAACTTCTTTTCCTTTAGATAATATCCATGAACATCAAATCAATCATTTAAAAAGCATTTACAAACATGGCGGAATTGGGTTTGTGATTGTAAGATTTACTTTGTTAAATAAAACTTTTCTATTAACTATTGAAGATTTATTAGAATTTATGGAAAATAACAAACGTAAATCAATACCTTTAGAATATTTTGAGACCCACGGTTATATAATTAAAGATAAATATAATCCTCGTGTTGATTATTTAGAAATAGTTAATAAATTATATTTCAAAGGAGGAAGTAATGAAAGATAAATTTAAAAAAATTATTAATATATTTAAAAATCCGCAAAATTTGATTTTATTATTACTAAGTATCGCAATTTTAGTAATAGGATCTTTCTTTATGAATTTTTTTATCGTCCTATTAATTGTTCTTGGTATTAATCTAATTTGGATTATTCCTTTGATATCTACTAAACTAGATAAAATCGAAAAAGAAAGTAGTGATGATATGGCAAAAAGAAAAAAACCTACTAAAAAGAAAAAAGGTAAAATTGTTTTATTAGCTTTACTAGGTATTTTTATTGTTATCTTAATGTTAAGTATTTTATTCTTTATATATATTGCGATAAGTGCGGATAAATTTAGCCCTGACAAATTATATACTAAAGAAGCTAGTACCTTATATGATACAGATGGCAAACAATTCGCTCAATTAGGTAAAGAAATGCGTGAAAAAATTAAATATCAAGAAATGAGTGAAGAATTAATTAATGCGATTGTTGCAACTGAAGACTCAAGGTTCTTTATCCACAATGGTTTCGATTTACCACGTTTTGTCAAAGCCTCTTTTGGTCAAGTTTTAGGTAATTCTGGAGCTGGCGGAGCTTCAACATTAACCATGCAAGTATCAAAAAACCAATTAACCTCAACTACTTCACGAGGATTTGCCGGTATTAAACGTAAATTTACGGATATTTATTCATCTATTTTCCAAATTGAAATGAATTATACTAAAGAAGAGATTTTAGAATTTTACGCTAATTCATACTATTTAGGAAGTGGAGCTTACGGTGTAGAACAAGCAGCTAAAACATATTTTAAGAAATCTGCTAAAGACTTAAATGTTTCTGAAGCGGCAATGATAGCTGGTATGTTCCAATCACCAGTTGTGTATGATCCTAATCTTAATCCTGACAAAACAGAAGCTAGACGTCTTACCGTCTTAAGTTTAATGAAACGTCATGGTTATATTACTGATGAAGAATACAAAATGGCCAAGAAAATGACTGTGGATCGCATTGTCATCAAAGGCGGATCAGCTTATAAAGACTCATCAGCTTATCAAGGATTTATCGACACGGTAGCTGTTGAAGTAAAAGAAAAAACTGGTTATGATCCATATTCTTATTCAATGAAAATTTATACCACAATGGATAGAGAAAAACAAGATGAATTAAACAAAATCATGAC
This sequence comes from uncultured Bacilli bacterium, assembly GCA_947628765.1. Classification (GTDB taxonomy): domain Bacteria; phylum Bacillota_I; class Bacilli_A; order RF39; family UBA660; genus Coprosoma. The sequence goes on along the minus strand of CANRBD010000082.1, from coordinate 2,065 downwards.
AGGTGAAAATTACAGCTGGGAAAACGACAATGTCGATGCCGGTGTAGCTGTAGTAGAAACTAAGACTGGTGAAATCTCTGCCGTTGGAGCCGGACGTAATAATACTGGAGCTAAAAGTTTTAATAAAGCAACTATGATGACTAATCAAATTGGTTCAACCGCTAAACCATTATTCGATTATGGACCAGCCATTGAATATTTAGGATGGAATCCATCACACCCAATTATCGATGCGAAACATTCATATAGCGATGGCACAGAAATCAACAACTATGATGGTCGTTATAAAGGAATAATGACTATTCGTGATGCTTTAGTAGACTCACGTAATATTCCAGCTTTAAAAACTTTCCAAAGTGTTAAAAATAGTGATATTAAAGAATTTGTAACTAAATTAGGTTTAAGTCCAGAAGTTATGGACAATGGTAAACTTCATGAAGCCCATGCTATTGGTGGTTATAATGGTGAATCACCACTTAGTGTGGCGGCGGCTTATGCAGCTTTTGCCAATAAAGGTTACTATATTGAACCACATAGTTTCACAAAGATTGTTTATGATAAAAACGATGAAACTTATGAAATTGATGCAAAGAAAACTAAAGTTATGAGCAAAGATACTGCTTATATGATTACAGATATGTTAGTAGATACTGGTAAAAATGCATTAGGCAGATATAATAATATCAATGGTGCACAGTTTGCTGCTAAAACTGGTACTAGTAACTTTGATGAAAAAACTTTAAAAGCTAGACATTTACCAAGCAATGCGGTAAACGACTTATGGGTAGCCGGTTATAACAACGAATATTCAATAGCTGTATGGTATGGTTATGACAATATCAATAAAGGTCATAACAGATTTGGTTCTAGCCAAAACTCTAGGTTGTTCCAAAGTGTTGCTAAAAACTTCTTTAAATCTAGTGAAAAATTCACTAAACCAGACACCATTGAAGAAGTAACCGTTGAAAAATATTGTGGTAATCCAATGCTACCAAGTTCATATACTCCTGATAGCATGAAAACAAAAGAATTATTTACGAAAAGTAGTGTACCTACCGAAGTATCTAATCGATTTAATCCACTTTCTAATGTAACTAATGTAAGAGCAACTGTTACTGGTCGTAAAGTCAATCTTACTTGGAAAGCTATTAATACACCTGATGGTATCAGTAGAGATTACTGGGGTGGTGTCGTTAAAAAAGCTTTTGCAATCTCAAGTGACCAAAATTCATATTTAAATTACATTATGGGCGTTAATAATCGTACTTTAGGAAATCTTGTTTATAATGTTTATTTAAAAGGAACTAATGGCCTTACAAAAGTAGCAACTGTTACTACTAATTCAGCAACAGTTCAGCTTCCAGTAACGCCATCACCTACTTATGTAATAAAAACTAGTTATTCTATATATGGTGGTTGTGAAAGTAGTGGAGTTACTATTAAAGTAGATTCTGATGGCATTGATCCTGATAAACTCAATATTGATGTTACAACGCAGGACAATGATGCCGAAGTTACAGTTTCATATGATGGTACAGAACTAAATCCTAGCGATTATAAGCTAGACATAACAGCATATAGTACATCAGATGAAACCGAAAGTATTCCTGTAGATAATTGGAAAACAGTACCAGATACATACAATGTTCACTTTAAAGTTACTTACTATGGTATTGTTAAAACCGTAACCAAAGTTATAACTATTTCATAAAAAAAGCTATCAAATTGGATAGCTTTTTTGTATACATTTTATTTATGTTCAATTTTATCATTATCACCGATATATTGGTAACTTAAATTGTTGCTTTTTGTTACTATAGTTTTTCCCAAATTTTTTTCAATTTCTTCTCTTGCAACTTTAGAGGCATGCCCACCCATTTTAGCAATTTACCTAATTTTGCTAACCACTGTTTAATTGGTTCTCTCTTTAGTCCAAAATGACACTATTCATTTTCTAAATCAATATGTAAATTTAATTCTTCTTCAGTCGGTAATTCTTTTAAAATTTCAGGTGGTAAATATTCTGATAATTCATATGAACTAACTCCAATAGGTTTATGTATAT
>CANRBD010000081.1 GCA_947628765.1 uncultured Bacilli bacterium | reverse complement strand
ATGGCATTTATCAAAAACTATTATGCCAAGCTTGATTATCAAAAATCAAAACCGATTGAAATAAAAAAAGATAATGAGCCTCTTGATGTTTATAAAGATAAAGAGGTAGTTTATCGTGATGTGACTAATAATGTTTTAGAACATGGTTTTAAAGTTTCTATTAAAAATATTGATATGCCACTTTTTAAAATTAGGGAATATCTTAAAATATATTTAATTATTAAATTTGGTTCCATTTCAAAATTTAATAAAAAATGTTTTGAAGATAAAAATATTTTAACCGCTATCAGTCATTATGTGGATATAAATGATGATTATATTTTCATTGATTTTGATACTAAAGTTATAGAAGTTAAAGATATTTTTGATCAAATATATGATAATTTAAATGATAAAAACTTTACAGAAGAAGATTTTAATTTAACCAATAAAAACAATTTGAAAAGTACTATTTTACTATCAGAAAACGTTAGTAGTATGAATGGTATTATTGATTATCATGTTCAAAAATATGGTGAGGTGCTTTACGATATTTACGATATAGTAAAATCTTTAAATTATGAAGAATGTAAAAAATTAATTGATGATTTAGACTTTACTCATGATACTAGAACAATCGTAACAAAAAAACCAAAATAATGGTTTTTTTCTTTTATATAATGAAATTTCTAGTTTTTTGTTTCATTTTCTTTGCATTTTTTTAAAAATATAGTATAATTATTATGATACCTTAGGAGTTGATGATAATGGAGCACGTATACTCAAGTATTGACATTGGTAGTGATACAATTAAATTAGTTGTCTGTGAGTTATATCGTAACCATTTGAATTTGCTGGCAGCAGCTGAAACCAAAGCCGAAGGTATTAAAAAAGGATTAATTACCGATCCAGAGTTAGCTAGAAAATCAATTACAAAAGCTTTTCAAGAAGTAAATGAAATGCTTGGAATTGAAATTAAAAAAGTAATAGCCACAGTGCCTAGCTATTTAGTAGAATATAAAATTATTACGGGTCATGCTAAGGTGGAAGAAGAAACGATAAGTGCTAAAGATATAAATAAAGCTTATCGTGATGGTATTTCTAGTAATCTAGCACCGGACAAAGAATTTGTCGCTTTAGTGCCGATTGATTTTAAAATTAACAATCGTACAGTTATGCAAGATCCTAAGGGCTTTCCTGGAAAGACCATTACAGCTAGAGCCATGATGAGTATGGTGCCTAAAAAAAACGTTTATTCAGTTGCGAGTATTTTAGAAAGTTTAGGAATTGAACTGGTAGATATTTCTTTAGGTAGCATTGGAGATGTTAATACATTCCATAGTAAGGAAATTGATAACAGTTATGGAGCTATTATAAATATTGGTAGTGAAACTACCACCATTAATCTTTATAATAAAGGCATTCCAACAGATACCAAAATTATCAATATGGGCGGTAAAGATATCGATAGTGATATTGCTTTCATGTATAAATTAGATAATATAGAAGCCATGAAAATAAAAGAGAAATTTGCGTTTGCTCACCGTAAAAGTGCCAACGTAAATGACACCTATGAGACTGTTAATCGTGAGGGCAAAAAAATTAAAATTAATCAATTTGAAGTTTCTGAGGTGGTAATGTCTAGGTTAGAAGAAATTCTAACTTTAGCAAAAAATGAGTTAAACCTCTTAACAAATAGAGAAATAAAGTATATAATAGTAACTGGTGGGGTAAGCAATGCTATTGGCCTTGAGTATACTTTAGCTGAAGTTTTCGATAATAAAGCGAAAATTGGTAAGATTAAGTTGATAGGCGTTAGAAATCATAAATATAGTACAGCCCTAGGAAATATTATTTATTTTATCAGTACCTTAAAATTAAAAGGGAAAGATTATACAATGGTTAGTAATGAAGATATGGATACCTTATCTTCAACAAATAAACATTTCATTAATGCTTCAAGCGATACAATGCTTGGTAAAGTATTTGGATACTTTTTTGGCGAATAATAGGAGGAAGAAACAATGTTTGGATTAGAAATGGATCAATTAGCGAAAATTAAAGTAATAGGAATTGGTGGCGGCGGTAACAATGCAGTCAACCGTATGATTGAATCAGGGGTACAAGCTGTCGAGTTTATCGTGGCTAATACTGACTCACAAGTTTTAAATGCTTCACTAGCTGAGAATAAAATTCAAATTGGTGAAGAACTTACTAATGGACTAGGCGCTGGTGCTGATCCTAAGATTGGTAAAGAAGCGGCATTAGAATCAAAAGATGAGATTGAAGCTGCATTAAAAGATGCCGATATGGTATTTATCACTTGTGGTATGGGTGGCGGAACAGGAACTGGAGCTGCTCCAGTAATTGCTGATATCGCTCAAAGTTTAGGAGCCCTTACTGTTGGTATTGTTACAAAACCATTTTCTTTCGAAGGTAAAAAACGTATGGAACAAGCTTTAGAAGGAATCAAAGAATTAAAAGAACATGTGGATACTTTAATCGTTGTACCAAATGATCGTTTAAGAGAAATCATTGATAAATCAACTCCACTTTTAGATTCATTTAAAGAAGTCGACAATGTTTTAAGAAGAGGTGTACAATCTATTTCTGATTTAATTGCAGTAGCTGGTTTAATTAACTTAGACTTCGCTGATGTTAAAACCGTTATGGAAAAACGTGGTGAAGCTTTAATTGGTATTGGAGCTGGAGTTGGTGAAGATAGAGCTGTAGAAGCGGCTAACCAAGCAGTCTTTAGTCCACTTCTTGAAACTAGTATCGATGGCGCTACTGATGCCATTATCAATGTTACTGGTGGACCAAATTTAACTTTATTTGAAGTTGAAGAAGCGGTTGAAGCTATTAGAAAATCAGCTAATACGGATATTAATACTATTTTTGGAGCGGTCATTAATGAAAACTTTACTGATGAAATTATTGTAACAGTTATTGCTACTGGTTTTGATCAACATAAAGATGAGTATGCTCATGCTTCTGATGATGACTTAGCTGCGCCAATTAATGTCGATGATGATGAAGGCGAAGATGTTATTCCAGCATTTTTAAGAAGAAGAGGTATTTAAATAAGAAACGATTACTTCAAATAGTAATCGTTTTATTATAGTGATGATGTTGACAATAAAATAAAAAAGTTATTATAATATAATTAGTAAGTGAATATGCATGTAGTAGGAGATGTAAGAATGAAAACTGAAAAAAATATCTTTGTAGCTTTTATTTTAAATATTTGTTTTTCTATATTTGAATTTATTGGTGGTATTTTTACTAACAGTGTAGCTATTATTTCGGATGCGATTCACGATATTGGTGATGCTTTAAGTATTGGGGTATCTTTCTTTTTAGAAAAGAAAAGCCAAAAAGGTCCTGATGACAAATATACTTATGGATATATTAGATATTCGGTAATTGGTAGTGTAATTACAACGGTGATTTTGTTAACCGGGTCCATATTAGTTATCTATAATGCTATAATTAGAATTTTTAATCCAGTACCTGTTAATTATAGCGGCATGATTGTTTTTGCTATTTTTGGTGTAGTAATTAACTTTGTAGCGGCTTATTTTACTAAAGAAGGCGATTCTTTAAATCAAAAAGCTGTCAACCTGCACATGCTTGAAGATGTCTTGGGCTGGGTTTTAGTTTTAATTGGGGCGATAACTATGCAATTTACAGATATTTCTGTTATTGATCCAATTTTATCTATTTTGGTAGCGTTATTTATTTTAGTCAATGCTTTTAAAAATTTTAAAGCTATAATTGATTTATTTTTAGAAAAAACACCTAAAAATATTAAAATAGCGGAAATAACCAAACATCTACTTACAATTAATGGAGTTGAAGATGTTCACCATATTCATGTTTGGAGTATTGACGGTTTTAATCATTGTGCTACGATGCATGTAGTTACTAAAAAAGAAACGGCTAAAATAAAGCATTTGATTAAAGAAGAACTTATGGCTCATGGAATTGGTCATACGACAGTTGAATTTGAAAATCCTGACGAAAAGTGCGTGGATGCTAAATGTGAAATACATCCTATAAAATCTAGTCACCATCATCATTAATTTTATAGATTTGATGTCTATAAAATTTTTTCTTGAATAAAATATATAATTATGGTATTATCTACATTGGAAAAGAAGTGATTACTATGCAAATGCCAAGCTTAAAAGAAGCCAAAAAAAGAACAAAAGAACAAGTCAAAACTACTAATTATCATTTTGATAATAAATATAAAAATTTAGGTAAAAATAAAACATATTTTATTAAAACTTATGGCTGCCAAATGAATGAACATGATACAGAAAATATCAAAGCTATTTTAGAACAAATGGCTTTTAAAGAAATAGCCACCATGGAAAATGCCGATTTAATTTTACTTAATACTTGTGCGATTAGAGAAAATGCGCACAATAAAGTTTTTGGAATGATTGGCAGAATTAAACATTTAAAAGAGTCTAAACCAAATATTATTGTTGGAATGTGTGGCTGTATGGTTCAAGAAGAAAGCGTAGCTTTAGAAATAAAAGAAAAATATAAATGGTTAGATATTGTTTTTGGTACGCATAATATTCATGAATTTCCTAAAGTTTTATATGAAAGTTTAAAAAACAAAAGATTAGAATTAGAAGTTTATAGTACTGAGGGTGATATTGTAGAAAATATGCCGGCTAAAAGAGATAGTAAATATAAAGCTTGGGTTAATATTATGTATGGTTGTGATAAATTTTGTACTTATTGTATTGTTCCTTATACTAGAGGCAAACAACGTAGTAGGTCGAAAGAAGCTA
>CANRBD010000080.1 GCA_947628765.1 uncultured Bacilli bacterium | reverse complement strand
GGAATTCACCAATAGACTGTTAACGAATGAAATAAAGAAAACAATTTTTGAACATGGTTTAGAAAAAAACGGTATTGTCCATGACTTAATTAAACCTTATACACCCAGACACAATGGTAAGGTTGAACGAAGTCATAGAAAGGACAATGAACGGTTTTATGCCACGCATCGCTTTTATTCATTAGATGATGCCAATAAACAGTTAAAGGTTTACCTTAAGGAATATAACAATTTCCCTATGCAACCTTTAAAATGGAAATCACCTAATGAACTGCTTCGTGATTATTTTAACAAGCTAAAATAATCTTATTGTTGGTTTGTCGTGCCTCTGTCACTTTTGTTTGACAAACCTACACTTTTCAGCTTTTTTGATACTTTCCATCTTTTTATCTATCCAAATAGGCAGTTTTTTCTCTAAAGTTTTAAAACCACTTTCCGTTTCGATAATTTTGCGACGACGTGGTTTTCCATTCATACGATACCTAATATTTTTAATACTAAGTTTTAAATGAGCTTCTTCACTATCAACATCAAGGATTTCGACATAAATGCGTTCGCCAACTTTGACAAAATCAGAAATATCTTTAACAAAACCTCGAGAGATTTCAGAAATATGAATTAAACCGGTATAAAATTCATCAAAAGAGACAAAAGCGCCATATGGTTCAATACATGTAATCGTACCTCTGACAATTTTTCCTTTTTCATATTTCGCCATAATAACACCTCTATAAATTATTATAGCATAAAAACTTAAAAAGAAAAACTTTACTTAATAGCTATCTATATTATATAATGTAAATGGTGATAAAATGACTGAAGAAGAAAAAATTAAAGAAATTATTGATAAATTAAGACCATTCTTAATATCTGATGGTGGTAATATCGAATTTGTAAAATATGAAGATGGCATTGTCTATATTAAAATGCTTGGAGCTTGTGCGGGCTGTGAGCTTATTGATATGACACTAAAAGAAGGGGTTGAAAGTGCCATCAAAGAAGAAGTTCCAACCGTTAAAGAAGTAAAAAATATAACTGGTTTAACTGATTTCTAACCATTCAATCTGCGGAATTGGAAAACGGCTTTTATAATAAAAATAAATTTGTTTTAATAACTGTTGATAACCATCAATATAAGTGGTTATCTTTTTTAATACTGAAGCCTCTTCCTTACCGCTGATAACGGCTTCATAAGCATCAAAATAATAACTTGGATATAACATGCGCGCTAAAAAAAGTAAAGATTCTACTTCGATTAAATTCGCATATTTTAAAAAATTATTAAGTTCCTCATCAATGTTTTCCCCAGCAAAATATTTACTTTTAAAATAACTAGCGGCATCTCTAACCCGGTAATCGACAACTAAATTTAAAGGATTATATAAATCAAAAAGGTCATCTTTATAATTAATCCGGTGGTGCGCTAAAGTTTTTAAAACAGTTTGCTTTTTACCATTTAAAATTACATTGGTAAGTTGAATACTAGTTTCACCAAGCCCAATAAAATAACTAAATGTGTCCCTAATCTCTGGATACTTTTCACCTAGCTGACTAATTTCATATTCTAAATAATCGATTTTATTTGACCATAATGTTTCCCAATCGGATCTAACCATATTTTCATGTTCTGTAATAACTACTGACATAAATGGCCACAAAGTATCTAAATTAATATTTCCTTCGTTATAAATAATACGCATTAAAACATATACTTTATCACCGATAATTGTACCAATTTGGTTATCCTTATTTAAAATAATTTGATGAACATATAGGCCATTTTTTAAAGCTTCTAAATGCAGATTATAAATATCCTTAAGCGATTCGGCATTCCCATTATAAACCACCATCGCATAGCGGTACCCACCATAATCAAAATAAAACATCTTATCAGTTTGATGAATATCATCAATTACAATATTATAAAAATAATTAATCGCATTTTTCATAATATTCACCCCATCTAAGATATTTTAAGACCCAGTTATGCTACCTAATTTTATGATAAGGACAACCTAAAAATGATAATTTTTTAGGAAATCGACCCCTTTTGGGTAATTCATTTACACCCTTTCGCACATTTTGAATATGTTATACTGAGAATAAATGAAGGGGTGGATTATATGTGTAATAATAACAATTCAAATGATTGCGGATGCATTTCTGAAATCTTAACAGTTATTAATATTTTACAAGACAACGCTGATTGCAATAATGAAGCATGTTTAGACACTTGTGATCGTGGATTCTTAGGTGGCCCAGTTTCAACCATTGGTTACAACACAAGACCAATTATGTTATATACTTGCGCCAGCAATGGTGTAACTCCATGGACCGCACCAACAACTAAAACAGCTGATGCTTGCGGAACTGAAGGTGTAACATGCTCAAATGTATTCAGAGTTGAAAAAGTAGATGGTTGCTGCGCGACTTTCAGAGTATTAGCTCCAAATCCAGACACGGCTGAAGCAGCTACAATACCATATGTGGCAACGAATAGTTTCTTTACTATGAATTTAAATTGTGTATGCAGTCTAAGATGTTTACAAGATACATTCGTAGAAGCACTATAAACAAAGGCTTTCTTTTAATGAAAGCCTTTTTTATTTATGTTTAATATCAATAATATCGGAAATTGGGATAAGTTCATTTTCAATAGTAATTAAATTGTTACCATTTTTACCAACAATACGCTTATTTACCGTACCACTTTTTAAAGTGAGTTCAACATCGGCTTTATAGACATATCTCGATGAATTAAAAATATCATTTATTTTTTGATTAATATTCTTTTCACGTTTAACTGTTTTTGACCCACGATCATCACTTTCTTGATTTACTTCTTTACTGGAATAAAAAACCTCTTTATTATTGCCGGCGTTTTTTTCGACTTTATTAGCAAAAACTTTTGGAATTTTCTTTTCCATTTTATCACCTCTTAATTAAATTATATGTCTATATCTGAACCTTTTGACAATAATAAATTGATTTTTCGGCCTAAATAAAATCCTAAGCAAAACACCAAGAGGCTTTTAACAACAATAAAGATGTCAAATTTATAATTAAGCTCTTTAAATAGCATCATTATCATTAACATAATAGATGAAAGAAGAAAACCTAAAATTATTTGATAAGTGAGTTTAGGATGTTTAGACAACATAAAAGTTATAAAGTGAGCCAGTAGCAGAACACCACAAATAATTCCGGCAAAAAAAGCGATAATTAAAATCAATAAATGCAGATTAAAAATATTGGCATAAATTGCTAGAAGTAAATCATAACAACCCAGTGACATAAAAATAGCGGTACCACTTATGCCAGGAATTATCGACGTAAAAGCTTCTAAAAGTCCGATAAAGAAAAAGAGGATAAAAGTGTTTAATGAAAATTTAATTGAATCCATTAAATTAGCGGTCTCATGAATAGCTAACGACATTTCTCCATATATCGTAATGACAAGTGATAGTCCAAAGGCTAAAATCACCACTATACAAGGCTTGATATTGACACTTTTAGTCATTTTAAAATCAAAAGCTTTATTTACCATTTCCAAAACTCCGCTTGAAATTAAGCCTATAAAAAGTAACATAGTCAAAAGATAATGGTTTTCTAGGCACCAACTTACACCTTGACTACATAAAGTGATACTTAAAAACACTCCAAAGGCTAAAGTGACAATAAAAAGGAAATCATGTGTCCGCATATTTTTTAAGTTACAAATAATGTTAAGGGCTTTTTCATATACCCCCATTAAAATCGCCAGCATGCTGCCACTAACCCCAGGAATAATTTTTCCTACACCAATAATAAACCCTTTTATAACATTCTTAATCATATTAAACTATATACATAAACATTAAAAAAATGATTAAACTCTTGTCTAATCATTTTAGATCCTTGCGCATAATATTTTTAACTTCAAATTTTTCTTTTGTTTTTTTATTTTCGAAATATATTTTATAATCACATACATTGGCTATTTTTTCGATTGTATCAAATGTTGGCTGAATAGTTTCAGTTTCATATTGTGAAACGGTATTACGTGCCACCCCAATAATTTTACTAATTTCATTTTGACTTAAATTCTTTTGCGATCTCATATATTTTAACATTCTTCCTATCACAATATCACCCTTTAAATTATCTCAAATTTTCCATGTTTTTACTTGACTTGTCTGTAATAAAGACGTATAATAGTCTTAAATACAGAACATGCAATAGGAGGTAAAAATGAGAAATAAAAATAAAAAATATATAATAGGAGGATTAATAGGATTATGTGTAATGATGACTATTGCTTATGGAGCATTTTTAACAAACTTAAATATAAATGGAACTACAAGTATAACAAGTAATTGGAATGTACTAATAACCAATATTGAAAGTAAAACTATAGTTGGAAATGCATCTAATGAAAAGGAGCCAACTCATGATAAATTATCAGCCACTTTTAGTACTAAACTAGAAAGTCCAGGCGATAGTATAGAATATGAAATAACTGTTGAAAATCAAGGAAATATTGATGCTGTATTAAAGAAAGTAACTTTATCAGATAGCAATAATCCAGCAATTAAATTTACAACTAGTGGTTTATTAGAAGGCGAGTTATTAAATAAAGGAAAGAGTAAAACATTTATAGTCAAAGTAGAATATTTATCAGATGTAACTATGCAGCCAGAAAACTCCACAGCCAATTTAACGGTAACATTAGAATATACCCAAAAGAATGTGAACGATGAAGGAATATCAACACCAGAGAAAGAAGAAATAGACATGAAAGGCGTAACTGTACCATTAGTAACTCATGATGA
>CANRBD010000079.1 GCA_947628765.1 uncultured Bacilli bacterium | reverse complement strand
TCTACATTCGGCAATAAAATTTCCAATTTTTTCTTGATTCATAATTTTTTCTCCTTTCACATTAACATCATATAATGTAAAAGCAAGTTTTAACAGGAAACAATCCTAGAGTTTAACAAATTACTATTTGTTTAATTAAATATATTATAGCATTTTCTAAAGCTTATATAAAGTCATTATTCTTATATAAATGGCTTACTAAAAGAAAAAGGTTTTTATTGTAAAAGTTCTCAAACTCATTACTATCATTTTATTTTTCCTTGTCATAATGGTAACAGTTATAAAAAAATGACACTCATTCGCTAGAATAAGTGTCTATCACAAATAAGCAGGTAAACATTCAACTTGACGAAACTGAATGTTCCCCTTTTTATTTCATGCAAGTTTCCTTGACAAATACATAATAATATAAAAAAGAACTTTTTGCAAGTTCCTTATATTAAAGTCCAAAATGGTTCGGACTATTTTATTAAATGGTGCGAGTATGAAAACTATTTCAAATTTTTTCTCTACTTTTAGGAATTTAATACCATTAATATCAATTTCTATTAACGTTTACCAATTTATTCTTTGTTTAACTATATTTAAATCAAAGTTAATAAAAAAATTTTATTTGTAATTTAAATCTCTATCTTATATATATTTAGTTGTTAGCTAGTTTTAATATTTTGGAATTATTTTGGTCTAAAGATTGTTTAACATATTCTTCTAATGCTAAAATACTATTTTTATACCTATTATAGGCAAATTCAAAATCGCCACATTTAATTGCTTCAACACATACTTTAATAACATTGTCATAAATATAATTATAAATTTCATTACGATTATCAGTATTTTCAATAGCTTCGACAATTAAAGGAGCTTTTTCGTAATAATACTCAATATCCTTTTGTGAAACAAATTTATCTCTAAACCACCTTAAAATAAATAATTCATAACAATTATCATCAAAATCATTTTGGTAGCATTTCATACAAGCGGTTGTTAAATAGCAGCTTACATCAGTTGAGGATTTTTCTGATTTGTCACCATTATGTGAATCTATTTTGCCTTTCCCTGTTTTAGTATCATAATGAATCGAATCTCTGCTATGTCCAGGTTTTCTCTCGTCTTTATCATAAATATCTATTCTTACTTTATCCCCACTACCATTTATTCTTATTAAACCACCATCTTTAGTTTCTAAGCCTTTTCTATCTTTATTATAACCCATATTAATTACTCCCCCTTTATATTTTCTAACAAAATTTGAAGTTGTAAAAACCATTCATATGCTTCTTCAGCATACAAACCATCTGCAGATAAATAAAGACTATCAAGTTCAAATAATTGTTGCCTTATTTCTTTAAACTGATTAAAATCTATTTTCGATAAATCATTGGTATCATCATAAATTATAGCCCAATTCACCACTATATGTAAAACTTTGTTAAATTTATCCCATGATTCTTTATACGGTTTGAAATAAGTTGCAATTACTAATGGTGTTATTAAACGCTGGAAGGCATATGTTATATTTTCTTTAGTTGGATTAGTGTTATACGTAAATGTATAATCATTATTCATATTTTAACCTCACTTTCAGAAATATTCATATATCAAAATTTATAATAAGTCCCATAATATAAAATTATGGGCTGTTTATCTAAATGGTGCCGCAACGGAGAATCGAACGCCGATTAAAGCCTTACCATGGCCTCGTAATACCTTTATACTATTGCGGCAAATAACTATTACAATTATATGCGAAAATAGTATTAAAGTCAATAAAAGCATTAGAATTTCTCTAATGCATTTTTATTTGTCTATCTATTTCAGCTTCAAATTCTTCTTTTAATGCTTCTAAACGTTCTTTAGTTTTAGCTTCAAAACGTACGGTTAAATTAGGCCCGGTATTACTAGCTCGAATTAAGCCCCAACTATCATCAAATTCTACGCGAACTCCATCGATATCGATAACTTTATAACCTTTGTTTTCACAATAAGCTCTTACGCCTTCAACAATATCAAATTTATTTTCTTCAGTAACTTTAAATTTAGTTTCGTCAGTTGAATAATATTTACTAATGCCTGTTAAAAGTTCACTAAATGTTTTATCATTATTAGATAAAATTTCAATTAATCTTAATCCGGCATAAATGCCATCGTCAAAACCTTGGTATCTATCTCTAAAGAAGACGTGGCCTGAATATTCACCACCAAAGTCAAAGTCTCCTCTTTGCATTTCTAAATTACAATAAGAATTACCGGTTCGATTCATAACTGGTTCTAAATCTAATTCCTTAATGCCTTCAATTAAAGCTCTTGAACATTTGACATCGAATAAAGCTTTACGATTTTTCATATTTTTATTAATTGAGCGGTAAATGATTAACATAATTAAATCCGCACCCAAAAATTGGCCATTTTCATCGACGACACCTACTCTATCGGCATCTCCATCAATGCCAATACCAAAATCATAATTTAGTTCTTTAACTTTTTTACCTAAATCTATCATATTAGTACTGACAGCTGGATCTGGTGTATGATTTGGAAAATCAGGATCGCTTTCACAATATAAATATTCACATTCGATATCAAACATTTTTAAGACATCTCTAATAATTAAACTGCCAGTGCCATTACCACAGTCAATTACGACTTTAATTTTACGCCTGCCTAAATTAATGCTTTTTTTAATATTTTCTAAATAAGCTTCTTTGATATCTTTTTTAATAATTTGGCCATTTTCTTTAGTCCAAAAATCTAATTTATAAGTAAAATATTTAAAGTCTTTGATTAACTGTCCATAAGCATTGCCGATTTTAGAAAAAGAAATTTTAAAACCATTATATTCTTTAGGATTATGACTAGCAGTAATCATAATACCGATAGGAACATTATAGTAAATTTTGGCAAAATAGTACATTGGTGTGGTAACTAAACCTAAATCAATCACATCCATGCCAGTTTCCAAAATACCTTTGATTAAAGCTTCATGTAACATTGGCGATGATTTACGATTATCATAACCGACAACCATTTTGGTCTGACCTTCCTTGCCCATATAAGTTCCATAACTTTTACCTAAAGTATAAGCAATATCTTCATCTAAATCAGTATAAGCAATACCACGTAAATCATATTCTCTAAAAATATTAGGATTAATTTTATCTGTAAGCTTCATCTTATCACCCTAATATAATTATATAATAATTCGTTTTTTTGAACAATAAAATCGTTTTTCTTTTTACATAACTATACAAGGTTTATAATATAATTTATTAGGTGATGCAATGAAAATAAAGGTATTTTTAGTAAGCATAATTTTAATTATTTTAATGTTTGGTTTTTGGGCATATAAAAATTATGAGCCGCCGAAAAAAGAATCAAAATTTCCTAAAATTACCCTTAAAGGCGAAACTAAATTGAATTTACTTATGGGTGAAACTTATAAAGAATATGGCTTTAAAGCGACTGATGCGAAAGATGGTGATTTAACTGAAGACGTGACGGTTGAAGATAATATTGATTATGACAAAATTGGTGTTTATGAAATAATTTATACCATTAAAAATTCTCGTGGTTATGTCGCTGAAGCTAAAAGATATGTAAGCATTAAAGAAAAACCAACTTATAAAGATAGTTATGATAAAATCGATAACAAGGTACGTGGTTGGTGGAGTGGCAACAAAAAAGATCACACAAGACCATCAGGCGGAGCTGACATTAATGAACTTAAAAAATATAATGCCTACTTTATTGGTAATAATGAAAAAGTTATTTATTTAACCTTTGATGAGGGTGGAAACAATACTTATTTAGATAAAATTGTCGATATTTTAAATGAAAATGATGTTAAAGCAACTTTCTTTTTATGCGGTCAGTTTATCTTAGATAATAAAGAACTAATCAAAAAAATGGAAAAAACCGGCCATTCTGTTGGCAATCACACCGATAATCATGATAGTATGCCTTCGCTAGCGACCAAAGCTAATTTCAACACTTATTTAAAAGAAATTCAAGGAGTTGAAGATAACTATTATGAAGTAACAGGCAAACCGATTGATAAAATATATCGTGAGCCGCGCGGTGAATGGAGCTATAGAAGTCTGCAAATAATGAAAGACTTAGGTTATAAAAGTTATTTCTATAGTGCCGATTATTACGATTTTGCAGCCGATGTTTCCAAAGAACAGGCCCTAAATGAGCTTATGAAAAGATATCATAATGGTGCCATTTATTTAATTCATCCGAAAAACAAAGGTAATTATAAAGCTATGGATAGTTTTATTAAAGAAATGAAAAAATTAGGTTATAAATTTGATTTAGTAAAAAACATCCAATAAAGGATGTTTTTATTATGGTAATCTTAAAACTTGACCAATGGAAAGATTGTTACTAGTTAATCCATTTAAAGTTTTTAAAGTATTAACCGTAGTATTATATCGTTGAGCAATATTCCATAAGCTATCGCCCGCTTTTACAGTATAGGTATTAGCCGAATTAGCTGTTGGTAAAGTTAATACCTGACCGATAGATAAATTATCACTAGTTAAGTTATTTAAACTTTTTAATGTACTTACAGTGGTTCCATATCTTTGAGCAATACTCCACAAACTATCGCCCGCTTTTACGGTATAAGTATTGCCTGATAGCATTGGACTAGTACTATTGTTAGTTGGAACTTTTAAAATTTGACCGATGGAAAGATTGTTACTAGTTAATCCGTTTAAGGATTTTAGCTCATCAACTGTCGTATTATATCTTTGGGCAATGTTCCATAAGCTATCCCCTGATACCTTTTTTATGTAGTATTTTTAAATGTAAATATAATATCTATCCTCTTATCTTGATAGATATAAATCTTTTCAACTAAATTTATAATTAATTCTCTAGTCGGATTTTCTAAAAATAAAAATTCATTAATATATTTTTCTATCATTTTATTGTCTATTTTATTTGTTTCTAAATTCTCATTTTT
>CANRBD010000078.1 GCA_947628765.1 uncultured Bacilli bacterium | reverse complement strand
CAGAAGCCCCAATAGTAATAACCGGAGATGGATTACATAAAGACCCAGTCGAAAAAGGAAGATATGTATATCAAGGAGCAGATCCAAACAACTGGATTACATTTAATAATGAAGAATGGAGAATAATAGCCATTGAAAATGATGGGGCTATTAAAATAATGAAAAATCCAAAAGCACCCGTAACGCAAAAAGCATTTGATACAGCCAATGTAAGAACAATGGGGTACTGTTCTAAGACCACATATGGATGTAATGTGTGGGCACAAACAGATAGCTATACTAGTGCGAACGGTTCTTATACTGGAGAAGTAGAAAAAGATTCAGAAATGAAGACATATTTAAATGGTGAATATTATAATACAATAAAAATAAATAAAGACTATATACAAGAACATGCATTTTATTATGGTTCACCGACATGGGAAAGTACAGATTTAGCTAAACAAGTAATAGAAGAGAAAAAGGCTAGTGCAACTAGTAATATAGGACTTATACAAGCAAGTGATTATATAAAATCAAATACTAATACTACAGAATGTGGAACATTTAAGTTAGGAAGAGATAATTATTCAACATGTAAATCGACAAATTGGATGACTCCATCGATTGGCTCTTATTGGACACTCTCACCTTGTGGTTTTCTTCCGCAAGATTTATTTCATGTTGAAAGTTCCAATGGTACGGGACGTGTTTGGGCACAAGGCAATGATTATGTTGTTCCTGCTACCTATCTAAAGTCATCAGTTAAACTATCAGGAACAGGAACAAAAGATGACCCATATACAGTGCCACTAAAAGCTACAGAATTAAAGAATAAAGTAGGAAAAGATGGTTTGGTTGCTGATCCAAATACAGAAGAAGAAGGAAGATACGTATACCAAGGAGCAGACCCAAACAACTATATCACATTCAACAATGAAGAATGGAGAATAATAGCTTTAGAGGAAGATGGAACAATAAAGATTATGAAAAATTCTGGGTTAGAAGCCCATAAAGTCTTTGATTCAGTTGGAGCAAGAACGACTGGGTATTGCTCACAAGAAAATGCTCCAATAAGTGGCTGTAATGTATGGGCAGCGACCGAAAATTACGTAAATGGGAATGTTTCTGGAAAAGTAGATAAAGACTCGGAATTAAAGACATACTTAAATGACGAATTTTATTATGGTCCATGTGATTATAACAGTGATAATTTAACTACTCAAGTTTTACAAGAAAAAGCATTTGCTGCACAAAGTAATGTAGGAATAATTACACTAAGCGATTATATCAAAGCCAATAGTAATCTTTCGCAGTGTGGAACTCTTCACTTGGCATATAATTATGCAGTTTGTAATGCGACGAATTATATATATAAAAGTATCACAGGTGTACTTCCAACTTTAACACCAGATGACCGTAGTAATTTAAGTTTGAGTACAGGTTCTTTGCGTGCTATTAGAGACACTGATGGTAATATCGGAGGAACTAGAGTGGCGTATGATTATAACGTATATCCATCTATCTATCTAAAATCAAACATTACCTTACAAGGTAAAGGAACAGAAAATAGTCCATATACAATATTGGAGTCATAGACTCCTTTAGGTAAGTATTGCTTATCTAAAGGGGCTTATGACCCCATGCTAACGCTCTTTTCTCTTAAAAACAACATTTCTTTTTATTTTTATTATTTTATTATTATGATTATTATATTTCTTTTTATTGATGCGTTAGCTTTTTATAAAAAGACAGGAATTTATTTTCCTGTTTTTTCTTCCAATTTTTCTTTAAATGTATTATAATTTAAATAGTGGTGGTAGAGATGGAAAGAAAAGAAGTAGACATAGAAAAAGTAACACCAATGATGCAACAATACTTAGAAATAAAAAATGCCAACGAAGATATAATAATCTTTTTTAGACTGGGCGATTTTTATGAAATGTTTTTTGATGATGCCATACTTGTTAGTCATGAACTTGAGCTTACTTTAACCGGTAAGTCTGCTGGTTTAAAAGAAAGAGTACCAATGTGCGGAATTCCATATCATGCTGCTAGTAGTTATATTGATAAGCTAATTGAAAAAGGATATAAAATTGGTATTTGTGAACAAGTTGAGGATCCAAAAGAAGCTAAAGGAATTGTAAAAAGAGAAATCATTCAAATTATAAGTTCGGGAACCGTTATGAATGGTGAAACTTTAAAATCTGATGATTTTAATTTTATTGCCAATATTGTCGATTTTAAACATGCTTATGGTGTCAGTTATGCTGATGCTTCAACTGGCGAAATTTATGTGGAATTAATTCCGCATAATTCCTCTAAGGTAGTGAGTGAAATTGTCAATCTAGGAGTTAAAGAAGTAGTTATTACTGAAAAAGTGGATAAAAATATTTATTCAATTTTAAAAAATCAATTTTCATTACCAGTTACAATTACTGATGAGACAACTGAAGAAGGTGCGAAAGCCTATAGCCATTTAACTGATCAAAGATATATTGAGACGATTAAACACTTAATAGCTTATATCATAAATAACCAAAAACGAGCTTTAGAACATATCCAGCCAGCAATTATTCGTGAAAACAAAAATTATTTAAAAATGGATGTTCATACTAAAAGGAATTTAGAACTTATTGAGACTCTAAGATTAAAAGAACGTAATTATTCTTTAATTTGGCTTTTAGATAAAACTAAAACAGCCATGGGGGCAAGATTGTTAAAGAATTTTATTTTAAATCCCTTAGCTGACAAAAAAGAAATTGAAAAACGTTATGATTGTATTGATACTTTACTTAAAGAATTTATTTTAAAAAGTGATTTAGAGAGTTATTTAAAAGAAGTATATGACCTAGAAAGATTAAGTGGTAAAGTAGCTTTTGGTAATGCCAATGCTAGAGACATGTTGCAACTTAAAAATTCGATTGGAGTATTACCAGAAATAAAAACAATTTTAGAAAAAATTAACTTCCATAAAAAATTAGAACCAGTAGATGATTTATATAAGTTATTAGTTCAGAGTATTTATGAAGAACCACCTGTTAGTATTAAAGAAGGTTACTTAATTAAAGAGGGTTATAATCAAGAGCTAGATGAACTTAAAAGTCTACGTAAAGGTGGAAAAGAATTTATTGCCCGTTTTGAACAAGAAGAACGTGAAAGAACCGGCATTAAAAATTTAAAAATCGGATATAATAGAGTATTTGGTTATTATATTGAAATAAGCAAAGGAAACTTAGATTTAGTTAAAGATGAATTTGGCTATGAACGTAAACAAACTTTAACTAATGGTGAAAGATTTATAAGTCCAATTTTAAAGGAAAAAGAAGCTTTAATTTTAAATGCTGAAGAAAAAATTGTTGAACTTGAATATAAATTATTTAATGAAATTAGAGAGCAAGTAAAAAAATATATTCCGAAATTGCAAACGATTGCTAAAGTAATTAGTGAAATCGATGTTATGTGTTCTTTTGCCACCGTAAGTGAGCAAAACAATTATGTGCGTCCAACTTTAACTGATCATGAAATTTATATTAAGGATTCAAGACATCCAGTTGTTGAAAAAGTTATTGATGGCGAATTTGTGTCCAATGATATTATAATGGATGATAAAACCAATATTTTATTAATTACCGGGCCTAATATGGCTGGTAAATCAACTTATATGAGACAAATGGCTATTATTGCCATTATGGCGCAAATGGGTTGTTTTGTGCCAGCAAGTGAAGCTAAATTGCCAATTTTTGATTCAATCTTTACGCGTATTGGCGCGAGTGACGATTTAGTTTCTGGCGAATCTACTTTTATGGTGGAAATGATGGAGGCTAATAATGCCATTAGTAATGCTACGGATAACAGTTTAATTTTATTTGATGAACTTGGAAGAGGGACTGCGACTTTTGATGGTATGGCTCTTGCTCAATCAATTATCGAATACATTCATGGACACATTAAAGCAAAAACTTTTTTCTCTACACATTATCATGAACTTACAGATTTAGAAAATACGTTAAGCGGTTTAAAAAATATCCATGTTAGTGCTTATGAAGAAAATGGTGAAATTACTTTTCTTCATAAAATCAAAGAGGGTAGTGTTGATAAGAGTTATGGAATTCATGTCGCTAAGTTAGCCGATTTACCTAGTGAATTAATTGATCGGGCAGCGCAGATATTAAAAGTATATGAAGGTAATGAGAAAAAACGTGATGTAAAAATTCAAGAAGCTTTACCGATTGATGATTTGATTCCCAAAACATCAAAAGTTGAAGAAGAATTAAATAAAATAGATCCATTAGAAATAACACCGCTTGAAGCTTTAAATATCCTTTATAATCTTAAAAATATTAAATAGAAGTCTTATCTTCTATTTTTTTAATATACTTTATTGGAGGGGTATATATGTATGAACTTATGGAACTTCCATATAATTATGATGCTTTAGAACCAGATATTGAAAGAGAAATAGTAGATATCCATTATAATAAACATCATCGCGGTTATGTAAATAAATTAAATGAAGCTTTAAATAGAAGCAATTATGATGGTAGGTATAGTTTAGAAGAAATTCCAAAACATATAGATGAATTTCCACTTAAAGATAGAGGCGATATTTTATATAATGCGGGCGGTGTTTTAAATCATAATTTATATTGGTATAGTATGAATAAAAATAAAAGCAATCCTAGAAGTAATTTATTAAACGCTATTAATTTAAGGTATGGCAATTTTGAAAATTTCCGTAAAGATTTTATGGATAGGGCTAAACATTTAGTAGGTTCTGGTTACACTTTTTTAGTCACAAATGAAAGAGGAGATTTAACTATTGTTAATATGATTAATCAAGAAACACCTCTTTCATATAATCTAATTCCACTTTTTACTATCGATTTATGGGAACATGCTTATTATTTACAATATAAAAATGATCGTAATAGTTATATTGAAAATTTTTGGAATAAGGCTAATTTTGATTATGCTAGTATGGTATATGATAATATTGTTGGTAAAATTACCAACAATATTATCATATAC
>CANRBD010000077.1 GCA_947628765.1 uncultured Bacilli bacterium | reverse complement strand
TTGATATTTACCACTTATTATATCATAACCACATATAGTTAAAACTATAATTATAGCCACCTGGTAAAACCACATCATGTTAAAAGTTTTAAAAAATTTTTTTATTGAAAAAGTCTTATTATAATTGAAATATCCCGTTAACATAACAAAAGAATTAACGTGAACCATAGTTATGCATAATAGAAAAATTACTATTAAATGCATTACTCCTGTAGTATTATGCAATACTTGTCCATGACTAAGTATATGATACAAAACAATGAGTAACATAGATACAATTCTCATCAATTCATAATTTGATTGTCTAATTTTCATAAAACCTAATCCCCCTGCATAACAAATCAGCAGTCCCTTTTATTTTTCTTCATGATATTCTTTTTCAGTATTAACATTCCATATATTAGATTTCTCTTTTACACCATTCAAAATGTTTTTAACTGCTTCAAATGATGTATCAAAATATGCTAGATATGTTTTTTTATGGAGTATTTAATTTTAACTAATTTTAATTTTAAACGAAATTTTATTTTATTTAAAAATGTTAAATTATTATAAGTTTCCATAACTTTAAAAATTTCATCATTATTCTTATTTTTTATTTTTTTCAAAAATTCATGTTTTCCCTTATTATCAAAAACTTGTGTATTAAAAGTATTATTCAATTTCTTTATTTCATCCAAATTAGATTCATATAAATCTATTTCTTTTTCAATACCTTTAAATAGTTCTTCGCCTTTTTTAGTATTTATTAAAAAATGAGAAACTCCATAAAAATTATATTTGGTATTTCGTGAATTATTTACTTCCCAAAAATCAGCTAGCTTAAAATCTGAACCACTATTTAATTCTCTAAATTTACATTCATAACAAGATGGTCTTACGTAGATAAGTCCAAAAAGCATATTCATATAATTAACTTCATTTCGTGGTAAATAAAGTTTTTTATTATTTTCAAAAGTGAGTAAATAGCCAAAATATTTCCAACCGTATTTTTTATATCTAAAATTAATATTTTTTATTTTAGAATGATATTTTTTTTCATAATGTTCCTTAAAAATATTCAGCAATTTTTCATTAGGAACTCCTTCACAAACAAAATCACAAGTATATAAATTATCATAATCTTTTCGTAAAAATGACTTTAAACCTGCCACTTGACAAGGACAACCACTAAATAAAACTGTTTTTTTATTTTCAAGGCATTCTTTAACTTTTCGATATATATTGCCTACTCTTGCTTGCACATATTTTGAGCCTAAAAATTGTATGACCTTATCCATATCTTCAGCGTAATCAAATACAGCATTATTATCGGCATCAAAACGCACTCCAAAAACTACTCCGTTTTTTTCTTCAATTACTTTTTTAGCTAGTTGATAAAATACTCCCCCACTAGTACTTCTTCGTAATATTTTCTTATTTTTATTAATTGCTCCATATACTAAATAACCTTTATTATTGCTTTTATATTTATTTAAAATTGGGCATATTTTTTCGCATAAGTGACAATTTATACATTTTTCTTTATCAACTTTTGGATAGCGAAATCCTTCATCATCTTCAACCATGGTAATACAATTTTTAGGACAAATATTCAAACAAGCTTCGCAACCACTACAATTAACTTTATTTTTTATTTCAATCATTTTTAACCTCTTTTATTATTGATTTAATATATTGCTTTGAAATATTTATAGAATCTGTTAATTTTTGATCTATAATCTTATAGTCTAGTGGTATGTTACTTATCTTTTTGTCGTAAGCACTTATATATCTATCTTCACAATCGATTTTGCGCAATATATTATGAAGACGTTCATTTTGATTGTCATTATCTTTGGATTCAAATCTTTTTATTGGAACAAATTGTTTGTGAAAAATAAGGGAAAATAAAATTCCATGATATGAATCAGTTACAACAACTTTTGCCTCCTTAATTAATCTTAAAAAATCAGTTGGTGAAGCATCTTTTAAAATAGTTCCAAAATTATGAATTGGTTTAATATTAATATTAATAATATCATCACAATTATACTGTTTTTTTATCTTATTCATAATAGATTCATACTTATCATCTTCACCAATAAAATAACAGAATGCATAATTTTTAAAAGAATAGCCATTTTTATCCGAAGATATTAAGTAATCCCACTCACTAGCCGGCACTAGAAGCGTTGGATCCAAAACTTCTGTAACTTTGGTATCAGTATACTGTTTAATAATTTCTGTACCCAATTTTTCTCTTGTAGAAATTTTTTTGAATTTTTTTAAATTTTCTTTTATTATATTAATCTGTTCTTCATTGTATTTGTTTTCAATGGTAGATGGAGCATATGAATAACAAGGGATTGTATTTTTTTTAATAAAATCAAAAAAGTAAGCTTTATCAAAAACTTTCCCTGACCATATTTGATCACTACCACAAACAACAAAATCATAATCTAAATTAGCGTTACATAATTCGCTGTAATTCCCATACATTTTAGATTCTTTAAAAAACGCATGACGAAATTTATAGAATTTTTTCTTTCTTAAATTATATGGATTACTAGTTGGTAAACTATATTTTATATTGCGAAGTAAATTATAAAATATATTTGTCTTAGCATTTTTTCGATAATTAATAAATTCAACATCGACATCTTCTTTTTGTAACAAAGTCATTAAAGCATAGGCCTGTAAAACACTTCCATAATTATCTAAATAATGCCAAGTTAAAATTCCTGCTTTCTTTTTCATACTAACTGCTCATTCCTTTCTTTTTTATCATTAATAAACCAAATATTAATTAAAAGTTACAACATTTACTAATAATATTGTCATTCTATATCACTTTATATAATTATAACAAAGATTAGCAGCAATATCAAACATAACTATATACTTTGTAAAATATATTATTTCTTAGTTAGAATAATATAAAAGGATTATTATAAATCTCTCTTTTACAGTTTATTTATATCTTTTAATCTGATAATGAAAAACCGGAATTTGATATATTCCTATTTAAGAGTATATTTATTTTTTTCGCTAGAAAGAAAAACTAGGAAAAAATTCCTAGTTTTCGGCTTCTTCTAACATATTAGTAATAAATATTCCATAACCTTTATGTGGATTATCAACGACAACATGAGTTACCGCACCAATAATATAATCTCCTTGAATAATTGGTGAACCACTCATTCCTTGAATAATTCCATTAGTCTTATCTAAAAGTTCTTTATCGACAATTTCAAAAACAAAATTTTTATTTTTTTGATCTTGTTTATTTACTTTTGTAATATTGACCTCATATTTTTTTATTTCATTACCATTAAGCACTGTTAAAATATAAGCTGTGCCTGTTTTTATATCTGATGGTTTAGCTACTTTATAAGTGTCTTTATTTGGTAGTTCCTTGGTATATTTACCAAAAATCCCCTGAGTGGTATTTTCATCGACATCACCAGTGGTATCGGCTGAATTATATTTAGCTTGTTTTTCACCAGGATTACCATCATTACTTGGAATAACACCTGTTACGGTTGAATTAAAGATTTTTCCATCTTTAATTTCTAGTAATTTATCAGTCGTTTGTTCCTGAATTTCATGACCTAAGGCGCCAAATAATTTAGTTTCGGGATCAATAAATGTCAGTGTTCCAATTCCCGTTACACTATCTTTAACATAAAGTCCTGTTTTATAAACATCATTCTCATCTTTATATAATTTTAAAGTTGTTTGCTTTTCTTTACCATTTCGCATATAACCGACTTTAATGTCTTCACTAGCTAAATTATTTATTTTAGCAGCCATATCTTCGATATTATCAACATCTTTTCCATTAATTGTCATTACCGTATCACCGGCTTTTAATCCTGCATCGGCCGCTGGTGATTTTCCATCAACATCATAAATACCTACAATTAAGACACCATCTGAATTTAATGTTATTCCGATATTTTCACCACCAACAATTATACGATCTGAATAAGCAAAAACATTAAGGGGAATAATAAAAAAGGTTAAAAGAAGCATGATTACAGTTTTTTTGAAATTTTTTAAAATCAAAAATATCATCTCCTATAATCGAAATTCAGACTACATTACTAGTATGTTAAAAACTTAAAAAAATAAAGGTGTCATTTTCTGCCAATTATTTGCATTTAAAAAAAGCTCACTATTGAGCTTCTTGTCTTATTTTTAATTTTTCAGCATATTTTCTTAAAGCTTTTTTGATTTTTCTATTTCTAGTAGCAATTACAATAATAATGATAATTAGTAATAGCCCAGCTAAACCAATTAAACCTAAAATAATAGCTTTCATTATTTCCATTTTCTTATCTAATTGTTTTAATTCGCTAGTATCATAAATTTGAATAGTGCCCTCTTTAGTATCATATTTATATACATTTTTCTTTCCTGTTTCTAAATTAATACCATATATTAAACTATATCTTGAATTTTTAGAAGATTTGTAAACAATTACTTTATCGCCATTAATTTCTTCAGCATATTTTTTATAACCACTAGGAATTAGTTTTTTTGGAAAATCTAAATAAATAATTGTTAAAGCTTTAGAATTAACTTGTTTAAATAATGTATACTCATCAGGTTTTTTATTATCTTTATATGCTTTAAATTTATATAAATTAATTTTACCTTCACTATCTTTTAAGCCAACTAAAACATAATTTAGTTTATCAATACGATATGCTGGAACTTCTTGTTCTTCTAAAGTTAAAGTAATATCTTCATGTTCAAGATTAAGTTCAGGCAATTCTTCTTTATTTTTAATTAAAGTGTATTCTTTGCCTTTTATTTTAACAATTATTGGTTTTTTATCAACTGTAACTTTTAAAGTATATGTTTTAACATCACCATTTTCGGCTGTTACTTTTATTTCAAATTTGTTTTCGCCTTCTTTAACGGCATGTTCCCCTACACCAGCAATTTTTGCTTTACTATCAGTTGGTGTAGCTTTAATATTAATCTTCGCAACATCATTTGGGACTGTTATACTATAATCAGTTACATTAGCATCAAATTTAGGCGAAAGTTCTTGACCATCTACTGATAATGATTTTAAAGTAGCTGTATTTGCTTTATTATCCTCAGTTTTATTAGCTGCAGAACTTTTTGATGAAGAACTAGATGATCTTGATGATGATTT
>CANRBD010000076.1 GCA_947628765.1 uncultured Bacilli bacterium | reverse complement strand
GGTGAATATTATAATACAATAAAAATAAATAAAGACTATATACAAGAACATGCATTTTATTATGGTTCACCGATATGGGAAAATAATGATTTATCTGCACAAGTAACAGAAGAAAAGAAATATAGTGCTACCAGTAATGTCGGATTAATACAAGCTAGTGATTATATAAAAAGTAATACTAATGTAGCCCAATGTGGAACACTTAAATTATTAACCACTAATCAGTCATCATGTAAAGCAACATCATGGATGGGAAGAGACCTTGTAAGTAAATTTTACTGGTCGCTTTCGCCTTTCCCTAACAATTCGTATGCCCTAGTCGTTCCAGACAAAAGCGGAGCCATGGGCGGCGGATGGGCTTTTGCTGCTTCCGGCGGAGTTGCCCCTGTCGTTTATTTGGAGCCAAGCGTAATATTATCAGGTTTAGGGACAAAAGAAGATCCATATACAATGCCAATAAAAACATCTGAATTAAAGAATAAAGTAGGAACAGATGGACTTGCAGCAGATCCAAATACAGAAGAAGATGGCAGATATGTCTATCAAGGAGCTAATCCAAACAACTGGATTAAATTCAACAATGAAGAATGGAGAATAGTTTCTTTAGAAGAAGATGGAACATTAAAAATTATGCGGGCATCAGTTCTTGAAAAGAGGGCTTTCGATATTGTTAATCATAGAACAACCGGCTATTGTTCGAAAGATTCTTATCTTAATGCTGGCTGTGCTGTATGGGCACAAACCGATAATTTTGTACTAGCGACTGAACTTCTTTCTGGAAAAGTAGACACAGATTCTTCGTTAAAAACATATTTAAATGGTGAATATTATGCCAGTATTAAATTTAATAAAGATGATATCCAAGAGCATGCATTCTATTATGGATCAACGGGTATTGGAAATTCTACTGTACCAGGTGCCACTAATTTAAGTTCAATGGTAGAAGAAGAGAAGAAGTATAATGCTAACAGTAATATAGGATTAGTTCAGCCGAGCGATTATATTAAAGCTAATAATAATATAAGCATTTGTGGAACGGCAAAATTACAAATGTCCAACAGAACAATATGTAAAGAAAACAATTGGATGAATCAAGGTAATTTTGTAGATCAACATTATTGGACCCTTTCAGGTATTGCACATGGTGATGTCGGAACTAATGTAATTAGAGTACATGGCGATGGTTACTTACTCAATGAGGCCGCAGCTTTCTCGCAAAGCATAGTTCCAGTAGTATATCTAAAATCAGATACTTTATTACAAGGTAAAGGAACCCAAGATAGTCCATATATAATATTGGAGTCATAGACTCCTTTAGGTAAGTAAAGCTTATCTAAAGGGGTTTATGACCCCATGCTAACGCTCTTTTCTCTTAAAAACAACATTTCTTTTTATTTTTATTATTTTATTATTATGATTATTATATTTCTTTTTATTGATGCGTTAGCTTTTTATAAAAAGACAGGAATTTATTTTCCTGTTTTTTTAATTTTAAATTTAAAAATATGTTATAATATAAAACTATTAGGAGATGCAAACTATGAGTAAATACGAAACTTTAATTTTTGATTTGGATGATACCTTAATTGATAATCATGAATCAATTAAATATGCCTTTAAAATTATGCTAGAAGAATTATTTATACCATATACTGAAGAATTATTTTTAGCTTGGAAAAATGCCGATAAAGCTTACTGGCACATTTGGGAAAGTGGTAATATGGAAATTCCCAAATTTATTCAAACTAAAGATGAAAAGATTACCTATTTAAGAGCTAATCGATTTATCAAGTTTTTTGGTAAATTAAGTTATGAAGAAGCCATTTATCTTAACGATATTTATTGCGCCAATATGGGAGTAAACATTGTTGAAGTGCCTAATGCAAAAGAAGTTTTAGAATCACTAAAAAATTATTATGAAATTATAATTGCCACCAATGGACCAAAGGAAGCCGCTTTTGATAAACTAAGTAAAACTAAAATAGATGCTTTTATTTCTAAAGTAATTACGCCTGAGGAAATAGGTATTGGCAAACCAAGTAAAGAATTTTTTGACTATTTAACTATGCAAGTAAATCAAGACAGAAATAAAATGTTGTTAATTGGTGATTCCCTTACAACTGATATTAAAGGCGGCATGGATAGTAATATCGATACCTATTGGTTTAATCCTAAAGACATTAGCTTACCTAAAGAATATAAACCGACTATGACAGTAAATAAACTTTTAGAATTAAAGAAAAAGTTATAACAAAAAGTTATAAAGTTGATTTTTAAATAACCCTGTGTTATAATGTATATGGATGAAGGAAACTTCATAAAATAAAAAAGGACATTCAATGCGTTCTTGTTGAATGTTGCCGATATGTTTTGTTAAATCACCTAATTCATCGTTGAGTTAGGTGACTCTTTTATTTTAAAATTACAAAAAGTAATAATAAAAGTAAAAGGATGATGATAATCAAAGAAAAGATTAGAAAGTCTTTTTTTGTCATCATATCACCTCCTTCCTTTACGGAATTCGGCAATCACCCAACCATTAAATGTCCTTAAGATAATTATACTACAAGTTAATTATGAAAACAAGAAAACATTTTAATTAGTAATTTTTCTTGACATACAAGCATTAAAATAATCTTGAATAAAACATATAATTATGTTAAGATAAATTTAGAAAACGATGATGAAGGAATATTATATAATCTCTCATAGAAAGTGAGCTTGGATAGTGAAAACAAGCTATGATGTTATATAATTCCGACCTTCAGAGTGAAATAGAAATATTTCCGGTTAGAACCGTTATCTTAATTAAGTAAATGAAAGGATGGTACCGTGCTTATGCACTCCTTATGGTATAATCTTTTTTTTGTATTAAAAGAGGCGGTTATGAACATTAAAAAACCAGTAAATATGATTATGAAAATAGAAAAGAAAAGCCAAACATTAAGGAGGATATTATGAAATTAAAAGATAGTTTCTTTTATACTATTAGAGATGATATAAAAGATGAAGAGCTTATCAGTGGCAAACTATTAGTAAAAAGCGGCATGATTAAAAAAACCTCTAGTGGTATTTATATGTTTATGCCACTAGGTTTAAGAGTTAAACAAAAAATTGAAGATATTATTAGAGATGAAATGAATAAAGCCGGAGCAAGTGAAGTTTCAATGCCACAGCTAATTGCTGGCGAGTATTTTGAAGCTTCTGGTCGTAGGAATGCTTTTGGTGAAGATATGTTTAGTCTTAAAGATAGATATGATCGTGATTATGTTTTAGGTCCAACTCATGAAGAATTATTTGTTATGGCTGCCAAAGAAAAAGTTAAATCATATAAAGATATGCCATTTAATATTTATCAAATCGGTAATAAATATCGTGATGAAACAAGACCTCGTTATGGATTAATTCGAACTCGTGAATTTACGATGAAAGATGCTTACAGTTTTGATATGGATGAAGAACATACTAAAGTTTCTTATCAAAAAATGGCTAAAGCTTATAATAATATGTTTGATCGTATGGGTATTGATTATAGAGTCGTTAAAGCTGATACGGGCGCTATGGGAGGTAAATTATCCGAAGAATATCAAGCCGTTACGGAAATTGGTGAAGATACTTTAGTATTATGTGATAAATGTGCTTTTTCATCTAATATCGAAGTAGCTCCAGTTAAAACTAAAGAGCTTAAAAAAGAAGAGCCAAAGGCTATGGAATTAATCCACACTCCTAATGTTCACACTATTGAAGACATTTGTGAATTTTTAAATATTAAGGCGGATAACACGGTTAAAACTTTAGTATATAATGTCGATGGTGAGATTATCATGGCTTTAGTAAAAGGCACTAGAGAACTTAATGAAACTAAATTACGTAAGTTATTAAAAGCTCAAAGTATTACTTTAGCTACCGAAGAAGAACTTAAAAAATTAACTGATGCTTCATTTGGTTCATTAGGTCCAATAGATGTTAAAGCTAAAATTGTTATTGATAACGAAGTAAATAACATGAGTAATTTCGTAACCGGGGCTAATAAAACTGACTATCATTTCAAAAATGTCAACGTTAAAGATTTTGATGTTTATAAAATAGGGGATATTGTAAATATTAAAGAGGGCGACATTTGTCCATATTGTGGTGGCACAATTTATTTTAAAAAAGGTATTGAAATTGGTAATCTTTTCGATTTAGGAACAAAATATTCGGAAAAATTAGATTTAACTTATTTAGATCAAAATAATCAAAAAAAATATGTTGATATGGGTTGTTATGGCATTGGCACTGCTAGATGTATGGCTGCTATCATTGAGCAGCATCATGATGACCATGGAATTATTTGGCCAATGTCTGTAGCGCCTTATAAAGTTGGTATTGTAATCATTGATACCAAAGATGAAAAAATGAATGAAATCGCAAGTAAGCTATATGACAAACTAAACGAAATGCATATTGATACTCTTTTAGATGACCGTAGTGATAGAGTAGGAGTTAAATTTAACGATATGGAATTAATCGGCATTCCTATTAGAATAACTATTGGGAAAAAGATAAATGATGGAATTTTAGAGCTTAAAACTCGCGATGGCAAAATTGATTTAACTTGTACTTTAGAAGAAGTTACTGATATTATTAATAAAATCATTAAAAGAACTAACTAAGGTTCTTTTTTTTGCACAAAAAATATGATAAAATGAATATAACGCATAAGGTGGTGGGATGATGAGTAAAATTAATTTATTGCCAGCAGATACTTATATTGTTAAAAACTCAACTGTGTTAAATAATGAAACTCGTAATATTTTATTTAAACTTTATCAGCCTATTATCGGTAGTATTGCGATTAATTTATATTTTACTTTATGGAGTGATTTAGATACCTCTCAAATCATTTCTACCGAAAATACACACCATAGTTTAATGGCTACCACTAGATTAAAATTAGAAGATTTATTAGAAGCTAGAGAAAAATTAGAAGCCACTGGCCTTTTAAAAACTTATCTTAAAAAAGGTAAAATAAATACTTATATTTATGAACTATATTCACCTTTAGAACCAAAAGAGTTTTTAGAAAATCCCATTTTAGCTTCCATGCTTCAAAATAATGTTGGTAAAAAAGAATATAAAGATATTATTAAGTTTTTTTCTATTCCGAAAATTAATTTAGA
>CANRBD010000075.1 GCA_947628765.1 uncultured Bacilli bacterium | reverse complement strand
GGAGCTCTTTCCAGACAACCATGTTTGCTATTTTGTCTCATATTATGACTATTATCAACCAGAAGCTTATGTGGCAAAAACTGATACTTATATTGAAAAAGATGCAGCTATTAATGATGAAATCGATGAACTTCGTCATTATGCCACTTCTTCTCTTTTATATAATAAAGATGTCATTGTGGTAGCTTCAGTTTCCTGCATATATGGTATTGGAGAAATTGAAGAATATCGCAATAAAACTTTGTCATTAAATTTAGGAGAAACCATAGATCGTGATAAAGTAATTGAAAAATTAATTGATATGCTTTATGAACGCAATAACATTGATTTAAAAAGAGGAACCTTTAGAGTTAGAGGGGATGTTTTAGAAGTTATTCCATCTAATGAACATGCCAAAGGAATTAGAGTTGAATTTTTTGGTGAAGAAATTGAAAGAATTAGTGTTTTTGATATTGTTACTGGAACTATTTTAAATGATAAAAAAACAATTACGATTTTTCCAGCTAGTCACTTCGTTACTAGTGAAGAGAAATTAAAAATTGCTGTCAAACGTATTCAAGATGAATTAGAAGAAAGACTAGAGGAGTTAAAAAAAGATAATAAATTACTTGAATATCAAAGATTAAAAGAAAGAACTAATTATGATATTGAAATGCTTTCCGAAACAGGCTTTTGCCGTGGTGTTGAAAATTATTCTAGGCACTTAGCTTTAAGAGAAAAAGGTGAAACGCCAACAACACTAATTGACTTTTTTGGTAATGATTTTCTTTTAGTGATTGATGAATCACATGTAACTATTCCCCAAGTCAAAGCCATGTATAATGGTGATAGAGCTCGTAAAGAAGTTTTAGTTGATTATGGATTTAGATTACCAAGTGCTTTAGATAATAGACCGCTCAAATTTGATGAATTTGAAAAAAAATTAGATAATGTCATTTATGTTTCAGCTACTCCAGGTGATTATGAACTCGAAAAATGTCACCATCATGTTACTGAACAAATTATTAGACCAACTGGTTTATTAGATCCAAGTATTGAAGTTAAACCGACTAAAAATCAAATTGATGATTTAGTTAATCAAATTCGCAAACAAATTGAAAAAAATGAACGTACTTTAATTACGACCTTAACTATTAGAATGGCTGAAGAGCTTACCGAATATTTAAAGAAAATTGATATTAAAGTTGCATACCTGCATAATGAAGTTAAAACTTTAGAAAGAACTAAAATCATTCGTGATTTAAGACTAGGAAAATACGATGTTTTAGTAGGTATTAATTTATTACGTGAAGGAATTGATATTCCTGAAGTTAGTTTAATTGCTATCATGGATGCGGATAAACAAGGATTCTTAAGAAGTGAACGTAGTTTAATTCAAACTATTGGTAGAGCCGCTAGAAATGCCGATGGACATGTTATCATGTATGCTGATTATACTAGTGAAGCGATGGATAAAGCTATTAAAGAAACAGAAAGAAGAAGAAAAATTCAACAAGAATATAATGAAAAACATGGCATCGTACCTAAAACTATTGTGAAAGAAATTAGAGATATTATTTCTAATAATGAAGAAGTTAAAGAAGAAAAACCAGAAAAAATGAGTAAACAAGAAAAAGCTAAATTAATGATTAATATTGAAAATGAAATGAAAGCGGCTGCTAAAAACTTAGACTTTGAAAGAGCAATGGAACTTCGCGATATATTATATGAATTAAAAAGTGAATAAAATATGATATAATAAGTTTATAAGTAGGTGTAAATATGAACAAAAAATTATTTTCTAAAGAAACAGTATTTGCGATTCTTGATTGGAGTATCAAAATGGTAGGTTATGCTTTAATTTTATTTGTAACCTCACTTATCTTTGATGATACTTTATTTATCGATAAAAACCTCTATGGTTTATGGTTTTTACTAGCGGCAATTATTATTTATTTGCTTAATATTACCATAAAACCATTATTAGTGTGGCTTACTATTCCAATTACAGGTATTACTTTAGGTTTATTTTACCCTTTTATAAATTTAATTGTTTTAAAAATTGTTAATGTCATTTTAGGACCACATTTTCACATTTATGGTATTTGGTATGCCGTTTGTGCGGCTGTGTTAATTTCTGCTTTAAATGTTTTAATGGACACCTTTATTTTAGATAAAATAACCGGAAAGGGGAAATCACATGAGTCCCACACTTGATCTTGGATTTATTAGTATTCATTGGTATTCTATTTTAATATTTTTAGGCATATTAATAGGTGGATGGTTAGTCTTAAAAGAATCACGTAAATTTGGACTTACCGAAGACTTTATGGTCAACTTGCTTTTCTTTGCTATTATAATTGGCATTATTGGTGCGAGACTATATTTTGTCTTATTCCATTTAGATTATTATTTAGAAAAACCTTTAGAAATATTTATGCTGTGGAAAGGTGGTCTCGCCATTCATGGAGGCATTTTAACAGCTTTAATTTTTATTATTATTTATTTGCCCAAAAAAAATGTAAATGCTTTATTAATCTTAGATTTTATGGTTATTGGCCTTATTATCGCTCAAGCTATTGGTAGGTGGGGCAATTTCTTTAATGGTGAAGCCCATGGACCAGAAGTGACTTTAGCCTATCTTCAAAGCTTACATTTACCAGAATTTATTATAAATGGCATGAATATAGGTGGTACCTATTATTTGCCAACTTTTCTTTTCGAATCTTTATGGTGCTTAATCGGTTTTATTATTCTTCTTGTAGTTAGACATTACAAAAAACTTAGAATTGGCACACTTACTGGAATATATTTAATTTGGTATAGTATTGGTAGATTTGGAATTGAAGCTTTAAGAACTGATAGTTTAATGTTTTTAAACTTTAAAATCGCGCAGATTATGTCCGTATTAATGGCCATCGCCGGTTTAATTTTAATTATCGTAAGTTTCACAAAAAGCAAATTTTATCATATGGAGATGAGTAAATGAAATATAATACAATTATCATTGGAGCTGGTCCCGCTGGTATGGCTGCGGCTTTATATTTAGCAAGGTCTGGACTTTCAGTTTTATTAATTGACAAAGACGCCCCCGGAGGTCAGATGCTTAAAACAAGTAACATTGAAAATTATTTAGGTATTGAATCTATTAATGGTGCTGATCTAGCTATGCAAATGCAAAGCCACCTTAAAAAATATGATGTTAAGTGGGCCTTTGGTGAAGTAACTAAGATTCAAAAAAAAGATAAATATTTAGTTATGACAAATAATAATGAGTATATAGCTGATAATATTATTATCGCTACTGGTCGCAAACCAAACAAATTAGGTTTAGCTAATGAAGATAAGATTCATGGTATTAGCTACTGCGCTGTTTGTGATGGTACATTTTATAAAGATAAAAATGTTGGCGTTGTTGGCGGCGGAAATGCAGCTTTTACTAATGCCCTTTATCTAGCTAATTTATGTAAAAAAATTTATATTATCGTAAGACATAAAGTAAAAGCCGATAAAGCCTTAGTAGCTAAAGCTAATCAAAATAAAAATATTGTAATTTTAGAAAAAACCGAAATTAAAAAATTAACTTATGACAATAGTCAGTTAAACAGTGTAATTTTAAATAATGATGAGGTTTTAAATATTCAAGGATTATTTATAGCTATTGGTGGTAAACCAAAAGTTGATTTCATTAATGTCGATATGGAAAATGGTTATATTAAAGTAAACGAAAAAATGGAAACATCTCTTCCTAATGTCTATGCATGCGGAGATGTGATTAAGAAAAATTATTATCAAATAGCTACGGCTATTAATGATGGCGTTATCGCCGCTCTTGCAATAAAAAGTAGGTGGGATAAATGAAACCAATAAAAGTAGCCGTCCTAGGTGGCGGAACCGGTATGAGTGTTTTATTAAATGGACTTAAAAAACTACCTTTTGATATTAAGGCGGTAGTTTCTGTTTGTGATGATGGTAAAAGTACCGGTAGACTAAGAGAAGAATTTAATATGCTAGCAGTAGGCGATATTAGAAAAGTTTTAATTAGCTTATCATCTGATGATGAAGCAGTCGAAAAAGTTTTAAATTATCGTTTTTCTACTAATAGTGATTTAAATGGACATCCAATTGGTAATCTTTTATTAACAGGAGCAAATGATATTACGGGTAATATGTCTGATGGTATTGAGCTTTTAAATTCACTTTTAAAATTACAGGGCAAAGTATTACCACTTACCGAAGACAATGTTACTTTAATGGGGCAAATGGAAGATGGTAGTATTGTCGAAGGGGAGCACAATATTACTGAAGATAAAAGAACAATTAATTCCGTCTTTTATAAAGAAAAACCTGAAGTAAATCCTAATGTTTTAAAAGCCATTAGAGAAGCCGATGCGATAATTTTAAGTATGGGTAGCTTATTTACTAGTATTATTCCTAATTTAATTTGTGAAGAAGTCAGAAGAGAAATTGGTAAAAGTAAAGCTAAAATTATATATGTTTGTAATATCATGACCCAACCTGGTGAAACTGAAGACTTTTCTGTTAGCCACCACATTAAACTTTTAAATAAATATTTAGGCAGGCGTAAGGTCGATGCCGTAGTCGTTAATAATGGTAAAATTAATGATGAAATCATTCAAAAATATGCTAGCAGTGAACAAAAAGATTTAGTTGAACTAGATTATGCCAATATTAGAAAATTAGGTACTGATATCATTGAAGATAATTATGTTTTAATTGAAAATAATATAATCAGACATAATGCTTTAAAAGTATCGATTAATATATTATCTTATTTATTAGATTAGAGGTGATATTATGTCTTTCACAAGTAGTGTTAAAGATGAATTAGCCAAAATAGATACGAATGAACTAGCTAAAATTTCTGAACTTTCGGGAATTATTCATAGTAGCGCCGATATACAAAATAAAATTACTATTACGACCGAAAACAATAGTGTCGCTAGAACAGTTTTCAGCTTGATAAAAGAGCTATATCATATAAGCCCACAAATAATAGTAAGAAAAGGATATAATTATAATAAAAAAAGTCATTATATTTTAGAAATTAAAGACAATTATGAAAAAATCTTAGATAATTTAGGTATCAAAAAAGAAACACCTGAAGATTTTATTTTAGCCGATGATGAACTTATTCGGGCATATCTAAGAGGCGTTTTTATGATGAATGGCAGTATCAATGATCCTAAAACTTC